>NZ_BAAAVI010000043.1:50814-78257 GCF_039534445.1 Streptosporangium fragile
ACTGACCGTCGAGCGCGGCAGGCCTCCGGCGCCGTCCGGGGCCTGCCGCCGCTGCGGACGGTGACGGGTTCCCGACGTTGTCTCGTCGAGGTGCCGGCTTTCGGAGGCATTCCCGGGATTCCCTGACGGGCGTGGCCCCGGCGGCCTCCGTCAAGGCATATCTCCATGTATATTAGATTCACATGTAGGCATATATGGGGGGTGGCCGGTGAGCCGGACGATGATCGATCTGGATGACGACCTGGTGGCTGAGGTGGCTAAGGCGCTCGGGACCGGGACGAAGAAGGAGACGGTCAACACCGCTCTGCGTGAAGTGCTGGAGAACCGGCGTCGGGCGTTGGCGCTGGCTCGGCTGCGCGGTGCCGCCGCCGAAGGCGCCTTTGACCTGGAGATCTTCGAGGAGAAGAGGAATTACCGGCGGTGAGCGCCGCGCAGTTCCTCATAGACACCAGCGCATTGGCTCGGCTCATGCGGGCCGAGGCCGAGACATATGGCTGGGATCAGGCTGTTGCGGCAGGGCTGGTCGCCGTGTGCCCCATCATCGAGCTGGAGTATTTCTACAGTGCCCGGTCGCAGGCGGACCGCGAGCAGGGGATCGAGGACATGCGTCAACTGTTCGGATGGGTGCCTGTCGATGATCGTGCGTACGACCGGGCATGGCAGGTCCAGGGCATGCTTACGGCGCATGGGCGCCATCGCGGCGCTGGGCCGGTGGATCTGGTGGTGGCGGCGACGGCGGAGCTGCGAGGGCTGACGTTGCTGCATCGTGATCGTGATTTTGAGTGCATCGCCGCGGTCACCGGTCAGGCGCTCCATTGGTATGGCCCGGAGGGCGGGAAATAACGGCCGGGCGTCCAGCCGGATCGCTCGGGTGACTGCTTTCTTCCGTTCCGCGCCGGGTCACCGTATGGGATCCTCGATTCCCGGAATGATTCCTGTGATCTTGAAAGCTCTCCGTGTAAGTCCTCGCGAGCGAGCATTGACCTCATGACGAAGGTGATGACGGCATGGACGCGGACCTGAGCACGGCAGTCTGGCGCCGGGCCTCCTTGGGTGACGACACCGGCGGTGACTGCGTGGAGGTGGCCGTGGTCGACGCCCCGGAGGAGGGGCACAAGGCCGGTGCCGGCCCCCTCTACGTGCTGCGCGACTCCAGGAACCCCGACGGTCCCAAGCTGTTCTTCACCCGGTCGGAGTGGGACGCCTTCGTCGGCGGGGTGAAGCTCGGCGAGTTCGACGACTGACCGTCGAGCGCGGCAGGCCTCCGGCGCCGTCCGGGGCCTGCCGCCGCTGCGAGTGGTGACGGGTATCCGGTCCCGTGTCCGCGACCCCGGACGAGGATGTCGTCATCGCGCGAACGGGTGTGCGAATCACTCAGGTTGTCAGGATGACACGATCTACGTCGCGGCCGGGCTCGGCCGCCCGCGTGAGGCGATGGCGGCTCGCGTCGCGAAGGGCGAGCTGCCCGGCATGGTGACCCTCGTCGCCCGCGGCGACGACGTGCACGTCGACACGATCGGGGTGACGGCGTACACCGGGGACGATCCCTCGGTTGCGGGGAGCTCGGCGGGCGAGCCGTCACGAGACGTGCCGGGCCGCCCGCCGGAGGGTGCGCGGGGGCGAGGAGAAGGAGACGAGGCGGGCTCGGCGGAGCCTCAGGGGCGGCCGAGGGCGCGGTAGTGCCAGCCCGCCGCGCGCCAGGTCTCGGCGTCGAGGGCGTTGCGGCCATCGACGATCTTGCGGGAGGCCACCACGGAGCCCAGCTCCTCGGGGTCGAGGGAGATGAACTCCTGCCACTCGGTCAGCAACAGCACCACGTGGGCGTCCCGGGCCGCCTCCAGGGCCGAGGCACCGTAGGAGAGCTCGGGGTGGGCCCGGCGGGCGTTCTCCTGGGCGACGGGGTCGTAGACGGTGACCGTGCCGCCCTGCTGGCTGATCTTGACGGCGACGTCGAGCGCGGGGGAGTCGCGGATGTCGTCGGAGTTGGGCTTGAACGCGGCGCCGAGCACGGTGACCGTGCACCCCCGGAAGGAGCCGCCGGCCAGTTCGCGGGCCAGGTCGACCATCCGCGCCCGGCGGCGCATGTTGATCGCGTCGACCTCGCGGAGGAAGGTCAGCGCCTGGTCGGCGCCCAGCTCGCCGGCGCGGGCCATGAAGGCGCGGATGTCCTTGGGCAGGCAGCCGCCGCCGAAGCCCAGGCCCGGGTTGAGGAACTTGCCGCCGATGCGGTCGTCGAAGGAGAGCGCCAGGGACAGCTGCTTGACGTCGGCGTGGGTGGCCTCGCAGACCTCGGCCATCGCGTTGATGAAGGAGATCTTCGTGGCGAGGAACGCGTTGGCGGCGACCTTGACCAGCTCGGCCGTCGGGTAGTCGGTGACCACCACCGGGACGCCCGCCTCGATCATGGGGGTGTACACCTCGCGCAGGATCTTCTCGGCCCGGTCGGAGGCGACGCCGAGCACGATCCGGTCGGGCTGCAGGGTGTCCTGGACCGCGAAGCCCTCGCGGAGGAACTCGGGATTCCACGCCAGCTCGGCGCCCGCCCCGATGGGGGAGAGCCGGGCGAGCTTGTCGGCCAGCCGCTGGGCGGTGCCCGCCGGGACGGTGGACTTCCCGACGACCAGGCACTCCCGCCGCAGGTGGGGGGCCAGCGCCTCGACCGCGGCGTCCAGGTAGGACACGTCCGCCGCGTACTCGCCGGGTTTCTGGGGGGTGCCGAGGCACAGGAAGTGCACATCGCCGAACTCCGCGGCCTCCTCGTAGGAGGTGGTGAAGCGCAGCCGACCGTTGTCGAGGTTGCGCCGCAGGACCTCCTCCAGGCCCGGTTCGTAGATGGGCAGGTCACCGGTCTGCAGACGGCCGATCTTCTCCGCGTCCACATCGAGCCCGAGGACCTCGAAGCCCAGCTCGGCCATGCATGCGGACGTCGTCGCACCGAGGTATCCGGTTCCCACCATGGTGAGGCGGTAGGCCACAGGTGCTCCTTTCGGTACTGCCCGTTTCTTTGCCGTCAGAGTACCGGCATTCGACTCTTCCACTGTGCCACCTGCATAAACGGCGACGGCACATATCACATGGGGTGGAGCGGTCCATACTTTGTTGGACGTCCTAGTATTTGCCCATGAGCTTCCCTCTCTATGCGCTGCCGGAAGAGCACCAGATGCTCCGCGAGACGGTCCGCGCCCTTGCCGATGAGAAAATCGCCCCTCGCGCCGCCGAAGCGGACGAGACGGGGGAGTTCCCCGCCGACGTCTACAAGGCGCTGGTCGCGGCCGACCTGCACGCCGTGCACATTCCCGAGGAGTACGGCGGGGCGGGCGCCGACGCGCTCGCGACCGTCATCGTCATCGAGGAGGTGGCGCGGGCCTGCGCCTCGTCCTCGCTGATCCCCGCCGTCAACAAGCTCGGCACCGTCCCGCTGCTGCTGGCCGCGTCCGAGGAACTCAAGCAGCGTTACCTCCCGCCGGTGGCCCGGGGTGACGCGATGTTCTCCTACGCCCTGTCGGAGGCGGAGGCGGGCAGCGACGCCGCCGCGATGAAGACCCGGGCCGTGGCCGACGGCGACCACTACGTGCTCAACGGCGCCAAGATGTGGATCACCAACGCCGGGGTGTCGGAGTACTACACGGTGATGGCCGTCACCGAACCGGGCGTCGGCGCCCGCGGCATCTCCGCGTTCGTCGTGGAGAAGGGCGACGAGGGCGTCAGTTTCGGTCCCAAGGAGCGCAAGCTGGGCATCAAGGGCTCCCCGACCCGCCAGGTCATCCTGGACGATGTGCGGATCCCCGCCTCCCGGATGATCGGCGAGCCCGGCACGGGCTTCAAGACCGCCCTGGCGACCCTCGACCACACCCGCATCACGATCGCCGCCCAGGCGCTCGGCATCGCCCAGGGCGCGCTCGACTACGCGGTGGGCTACGTCAAGGAGCGCAAGCAGTTCGGCAAGGCCATCGCCGACTTCCAGGGCGTCCAGTTCATGATCGCCGACATGGCCATGAAGCTGGAGGCCGCCCGGCAGCTCACCTACGCCGCCGCCGCCAAGTCGGAGCAGGTCATGCACGGCGAGCCGCAGGCCGACCTCACCTTCTTCTCCAGCGCCGCCAAGTGCGCCGCCTCCGACGCCGCGATGGAGATCACCACCGACGCCGTCCAGCTCCTCGGCGGGTACGGCTACACCCAGGACTTCCCCGTCGAGCGCATGATGCGCGACGCCAAGATCACCCAGATCTACGAGGGCACCAACCAGATCCAGCGCCTGGTCATGGCCCGGCAGCTCCTGAAGTAGGCCCTGGCCGGCGAGTCCCCGCTGCTCCGAACCCCGGTCCATAGACATCCCCGGCCCGTGGTGAGTCGGGTCCACCGCCCGTACCCCGGCAGCCGGTGGGCCCGCTCCGTGGCGAGCTTCAGCGGACATGACATCCGGATCCAGGGGACACCGGGCCTGTTCGACGCAAGCACAGCCCGCTCTGCGGCGGCCTGACCACCAAAGTGCATGTGACGCGCACGGTTGCTCCTCCGGTGGTCGGGCGTGCGCTCCTCCGGTGGTCAGGCGTGCGGGTCGTCCCCGATGACGGGGTCGGTGCGGGTGTCCACGTCCACGGCCGAGCGGGCGATGACGGCGCCGCCGCTGACCAGGGCTATGTGCAGGCGGCCGCTCGTCCAGCCGGCCGGCAGCTCGGCGCGGACGTCGGCGGGGGCGCCGAGCAGGAACGGCTTGGCCTCGATCCACGGGCCCCGCGCACCCGGGGTGCCGGGGGCCGGGCCGAACACGGGGGTCCAGGCGGTGTGCAGGTGGCCGCCGACCCGCTCCCCGCCGTGGTGTGAGACGCGGACGGGCACGGTGACCTCGCGCGTCCCGGTCAGCAGATCGCGGCCCGGCGCGACGGGGACGACGTCCAGCACCAGCGTGGTCGTGGCGTTCACGTGCGCCGGGTCCACGCCGGCCAGGTCCTTTGCCCGGCGCTCGAAGTCCAGCAGGCCCGCTGACTCGTGCTCGATGTCGTACAGCTCGGTGTAGACGTAACCGGCCAGGCGGTCGTGGCGGCGCAGCTCCTGGGTCTGCCAGCGCAGGTGCCAGGCGCGTTCCACGCTGGTGAAGCCGCCGCCGTACTCGCTGTTGAGGTTGGGCAGGCCGCGCAGCGGCTGGGCGGGCACGCCGGCCAGCTTCTTGCGCACGACGTGGTCGGGGCCGAGCCGTACCGGGAATTCGTCCTGCTCGCCGTCGAGCAGCGCGGCCACGGTCCTGCCCCAGGAGGCGGCGGACTCGTCGTAGTAGTGCCAGTCCAGCAGGTCGGTCCTGACGTGCGTCCAGCCGGAGTTGTCCACGGCGGGCCGGGTCGGGTCAAGGGCCTTGAGCAGGTCGTACGCCCGCGCCGCGGCCTGCTGCTTGGCGGGGTCGCCCGGGATGTCCCAGTCCAGGCCCCACTCCTCGTTGTACAGGCCCCAGATGACGATCGCCGGGGAGTTGCCGTCGCGCTCGACCATGGGCGCGATCTGCTCCTCGAACGCCGTCACGGACTCGGCGGAGAAGCGGCCTGTCGCGGCGGGCTCGGCCCACACCAGCATGCCGAGCACGTCGGCGTGGTGGACGAAGCGCGGGTCCTCCAGCTTGAGGTGCTTGCGGACCAGGTTGTATCCGGCCGCGGCGGCCAGTTCGAGGTCGTGGCGGAGCGCGGCGTCGTCGGGTGCGGTGATGCCGGTGCGCGGCCAGTAGCCCTGGTCGAGCACGCCGCGCACGAAGAGGCGGCGGCCATTGAGGTGCAGGTCCTCGCCGATCACCTCGATGCGGCGCAGCCCCGTGTAGGCGGCGACGTCGTCCGTGCCGTCGGCCGAGGTGAGCGTGGCGTCGACGTGGTAGAGGTGCGGGTCCTCGGGACACCAGACGCGGGGTTCGGCGACCGGGAGCACGGCGCGCACGACCCGGCCGGCGCCCGGTGAGGACTCCGCTTCCGCGTCGTCCGCGATCGCGTCTCCGCTCGCGCCGGGGGTCGGGATCTCGACGGTCGTGCCCGTCCCGCGCAGGGTCAGCCGGAGCACGGCCTGCGCCGGGCCCGCAACTCCGGCCTCGACCTCGATGGCGTCCAGCCCTTCCGACGGGCGCAGCCGCAACGCGGTCAGATGGGTGGCGGGGCGGGCCTCCAGCCAGACGCTCTGCCAGATTCCCGACGACGGGGTGAAGCACACGCCGTCGAAGTCGTCCCGCGGGATGCTGCGCTGCTTGCCGTGCGCGATCTCGCGCTTGTCCGGTGGCGCGGAGACCCGTACCACGACCTCCTGCGCGCCCTCGCGCAGCGCGTCGGTGATGTCGGCCTCGAACGGCGTGTAGCCGCCCCGGTGGGTGACCACTTCGACGTCGTTGACCCAGACGGTGGCCTCATGGTGCACGGCGCCGAAGTGCAGCACCACCCGCTGCCCGGCCCACGCCGGGGGGACGGTGACCTGGCGGCGGTACCAGGCCACCGGCAGCCAGTGGGCCTCGATGCCGGAGGCGGGGGTCTCCCAGGCGAAGGGCACGGTGATGGTCCGGTTCCAGTCCGGCTCGGTGTCGGCCCGGAAGTCCCAGTCGCCGTTCAGGCTCGTCCAGGTGTGCGACCGGTCGAAGTGGGGCCGGGGATATTCCGCACGCGGCGTCATGGTGCTCCGTTTCATGGGGTGTGCGGGTCAGCCCTTGACGCTGCCCGCGAGGATGCCGTTGATGAAGTGGCGCTGCAGCAGGACGAAGATCATCAGCAGCGGCAGGAGCGCGATGCTGCCCGCGGCGAGCAGTTCGCCCCAGACCGTCGCGAAGTCGGCGCCGATCCGGTTGCCGGTGACGTTCTGGGCCAGCGTGGCCAGCACCACCTGCAGCGTCTGGTGCGAGGTGTCGTTGACGGCGACGACCGGCCAGACGAAGTCGTTGTAGATGTTCATGGTGGTCAGCACGGCCAGCGCGGCCAGGCCGGGGCGGACCACCGGCAGGACGACCTTGGCGAAGATGCCGAACTCGCCGGCCCCGTCCACCCGCCCGGCGTCGATCAGCTCGTTCGGGATGGCGGCGATGGTCTGCCGCATCCAGAAGATGCTGAACGCGTCGACGCTGCCCGGCAGGATCAGCGCCTGGTACGTGTTCACCCAGCCCAGCGCGCTCATCTCCAGCAGCAGCGGGATGATCAGCACCAGCGTCGGCAGCATCAGCGTCAGCAGCACCACACCGAACAGCAGGTCCTTGCCGGGGAAGGTGTATTTCGCGAACGCGTAGCCGGCCAGCGGGCAGAAGAACATCGTCATCGCGCCCTTGACCATCAGCACCAGCGCCGTGTTCGCGAACCCGGTGCCGATCGGCACGTCGGCGAACATCGCCCGGTAGTTGTCCAGCGTCGGCTCGCCGAGCGCCAGCGGGCTGGCGATGATCTCGGCCGCCGGCTTGAGCGAGGAGCTGACCGCCCACCAGATCGGGTACAGGAACGCGACCGCGAGCAGCGTCAGCACCGCGTACTGGACGGGGCCCGGTCTTGTCTGGTTCATGACGCCTCGTCTCTCGGCCGCAGCAGCCTGACCGAGACCAGAGACAGGCCGAAGACCAGCAGCACCAGCAGGAACGAGTTCGCGGCACCGGTGCCCAGGTCGGAGGCGGTGATGTGGTCGTACAGGTAGAGGCCGGCGGTGGTGGTGGAGCCGTACGGACCGCCCTCGGTGACCACGAACGGCTCGGCGAACATCTGGAACACGGCCAGCGTCTGTACGACCACCAGGAACGCCATGCTGCGGCGCACCAGCGGGACGGTGATCGACCAGAACTGGCGTGGGCGCGAGGCGCCGTCGAGCGCGGCGGCCTCGTACACGCCGCCGGGTACCGCCTGCAGGCCCGCCAGCAGGATGATGATCGCGAACCCGGTGGTCTTCCACAGGAACAGCAGCGCCAGCGTCGGCTTGGACCACGCCGTGGACGTCAGCCAGCCCACGTCCGGCAGGCCCACCAGGTTGAGCAGGTGGTTGACCAGGCCGTAGTCCTGGTCGAACACCACGATCCACACCTGCGCCATGGCCACCAGCGGGGTCACGAACGGCGCGATGAACGCCACCCGGAACAGCCCGCGCAGCCGCAGCTTCGCGTTGGCCAGCAGGACCGCGCCGCCCAGCCCGGCGACGACCTGGATCGGCACGATGAGCAGCCACATGACCGCGCTGTTGCCGAGCGAGGCCCAGAAGTCCGGGCTGGCCAGCAGGTAGAGGTAGTTGTCGAGCCCCACCCAGCGGGCCTCGCCGGCGCCCCGCCAGCGCATGAAGCTGAGCTGTAGCGCATACGTCAGCGGGTAGATCCCGAACGCGGCGAACACCACGAAGAACGGGGCGATGAACAGGTACGGCGAGAGCCGGGTGGCACGCCAGAGCCGGGGGCGCGCGGGGGTCCCCTTCGAAAGACTCGTCATCACGACCGGTCGATGAGATTGCGCTGGATCTTCTGCGCGGAGTCGGCGATCACGTCGTCGGGTGACATCCTGCCCTCCATCAGGCGCTGCACGTTGTTGCCCAGGTAGTCCACCGACTGCGCCCACCACCACGGGATCGGCGCGGCGGCCGGGATGGTGGCGGCGGCGTCCACGGCGACCTTCCACAGGTCCTGGCCGCCGAGCGCCTCGATCGGCCGGAACAGCGGCTTGGCCGGGTCGAGCGCGGGCCGGTAGCTGGGGACGGAGGTGGACAGACCGCCGGGGTAGACGCTGTTGGGGCCGTACACGGCGGTGTAGCCGGGCTCGGAGAAGCACAGGAACTCGTACAGCAGCCAGGCCAGCTCGGGGTTCCTGGCCTTGGCGGGGATGACGAAGCTGCTGCCGCCCATGGCGCCGCTGCGTGCGCCGCCCGGCGTCCAGGCCGGCAGCGGCGCCGCCCGCCACTTGCCCCTGGTGGTCTTGAGCAGTTGCTGCGGCGCGAACGACCACCAGATCGCCCACGGCACGAACACCTGCTGGCCGCTTTCGAGCGTGTTGACGTCGGCCGGCTCCAGGTACGGGGCGTGGGTGACCAGGCCGTCCTTGACCGCGGTCTGGATCCAGGTGAGGATCCGCCGGTATTCGGCCGAGTCGAGCCTGAGCTTCCCCCGTGCGTCGGCGAGGCCGGTGCCCTGCTGGTTGGCCAGCATCTCCAGCCACAGCTGGCCGAGGAACGGGTTCTTGTCCAGGTGGATGGGCCTGGTCTTGGGGTCCTTCTCCTTGATCGTCCCGGCCGCGGTCAGCAGGTCGTCGTACGTGGCCAGGCTCGCCGGGTCGATCCCGGCGCTCTCCAGGACGTCCTCCCGGTACCAGAGCAGGCCGGGGTCCAGGTCCCACGGCACACCGTAGATCTTGCCCTCGACGGTGTTCACCGACAGCTTGTACGGCGACGTCCGGTCGCGGTACGGCGCGATCAGGTCGGTCAGGTCGTACAGGTGCTCCACCTGCCCGCCGATCTTGGCGTCGTCCCAGAAGCTGCCGTCCGGCACGTCCGTGCCGCTGATGAGCGTGTTGGCCAGCTTGGCGTCGATGTCCACGGCCTGGTGGTTCACCTTGACCCCGGGATACGCCTCCCGGAACTTGGCGATCGCCGCGTCGAACACCTTGAACAGGTCGCCGGACCGGTTCCAGATGGTGATCTCGCCCTTGGCCGACGCCGCCGAGGCGGTGGGCCCGGCCAGCTTGCTCGGCTGTGCACCTGCTCCGCCGGGGGCGCCGGGGGCGCAGGCGGCCAGCGCGCCGCCGGTCGCGGCGAGCGCGCCGAGGCCCAGGGTTCCCTTGAGAAATCCACGGCGGTCCATGGGCGGTTCGGACATCTCTGACTCCTCGGCCTCTGCTCACGTGAGATCTCTGCAACGATGCAGACATCATGCATATTTGTCTGCAACGATGCAAGAGAGGGTTATGATCTCCCCAAGTCCAGCACCTCGAGGTATAGGAGACGCATGGCCGGTCCAACCCTGCGCGACGTCGCCAAGCGGGCGAACGTGTCGATCCGCACGGTGTCCAACGTGGTCAATGGCTACGCGCCGGTCTCCGCCGAGCTGCGCGCCCGGGTCCAGGTCGCGCTGGACGAGCTCGACTACCGCCCCAATCTCATCGCCCGCAACCTCAAGCAGGGGCGCACCGGAATGATCGCGCTGGTCGTGCCCGAGCTGGACGTGCCGTACTTCGCCGAGCTGGCCCGCGAGGTGATCACCGCCGCCCGCGCGCACGGCTACGTGGTGATGGTCGACCAGACGGACGGCGACGGCGAGCGGGAGCGCGAGCTGCTCGGCCGCGACTCGCGGGCCACCATGTTCGACGGGCTCCTGCTCAGCCCGCTGACCGTGTCGGCGGAGGAGCTGCGGGCGCGGGGCAACCGGATCCCGATCGTGCTGCTCGGCGAGCACATCTTCAACGGCAGCTTCCACCACGTGGCCATCGACAACGTGGCGGCGGCCCGGGACGCCACCGCTCACCTGCTCGGCCTGGGCCGGCGCCGGGTGGCCGCCATCGGCGACCAGCCGTACGCGACCGGCGAGACCGCGCAGCTGCGCACCGCCGGCTACCGCCAGGCGCTCGCGCGGGCGGGACTGGAGGCGGACGAGCGCCTGATCGTGTCCACCCGGCACTTCCACCGGCGGCTCGGCGCCGAGGCCATGGAGTCGCTGCTGGCGCTCCCCGAGCCGCCCGACGCCGTGTTCTGCTACAACGACCTGCTGGCCCTCGGCGCGATGCGGACGCTGACCAGGGCGGGGCGGCGCATCCCCGACGACGTGGCCGTGGTCGGCATCGACGACATCGAGGAGGGCCAGTACAGCACGCCCAGCCTGACCACGGTCGCCCCGGACAAGGGCGAGATCGCCCGGCGGGCCGTGGACACCCTGCTGGAGTCGATCAACGGCTCGGCGGCCGCGCCCGCCGAGATCGTGGTACCCCACCGGTTGATCGTCCGGGAGAGCACGGCGGGCGAGTAGGCGTCCGCCCGGTCCGGTGGCGCTCTGTCATCACCGGTGGGCGGGCGCGCCGCCGGCCGCCCGGGCGCGTGCCTCCGCCGACCGCGTCCACCGGTCGTGGCGGGCTACGACGTCGTCCGGTGGGTCGCCGCCGGGCACGCGGATCCGATCGGCACGCGGGCCGCCGGGCCCGTGGGTCCGCGCGTGAGGCGCCGGGTTCGCGGGTCGGCGCGCGGACCACCGGGGCGTGGTCCGCGCGGAGTCAGCGGTCGGTACCGGGGGAGCCGGAGCGGAGGGCCGGTCCCGTGGCCGTGCGGCCGGTGGTCGGGGTTCCCACGGCTCCGGGGCGGGAGACCATGGTGAAGGTCCCGTCGAGGTTGGTGAGCTTGAGCAGCCTCAGGACGGCGGGCGTCGCCCCGGCCAGGAGCAGCGGCCTGTCGTGCTCGCGCGCGTACCGTTTGAGGGCGATCAGCGAGCTCAGGCCGCAGGCGTCGATGAAGGTGACGCCGGAGAGGTCGACGATGACCGTGCCGCCGTCGACGTCGATGGCGTGTCTGGTGTAGGCGGCCAGCTCCGGGCGGGTGGCCAGGTCGAGCTCACCGGTCACCGTGATGACCACGGAGCCGTTCGCGCGCTCGCTCGCGAGGTGCAGTGCGTTCATCGCCCACTTCCCTGCAGGCATCACGTGAGGATACGGGCCCGGCCGGGGAGTGTCGCTCGGACGCGCCCGGCCCTGGTTCGCCGCCTCCCCGGCCGCACACCGGCACGGAGGACGTCGGTCCACCTGAAGCCACGATACTCCCCAATAGCGCGAATTATCGCTTTCTGTGATCGCGCAGCTTCGAAGCGAAGCGTAGATCTCATACCGGAAATGTGCCAGCCATTCACGGAAAAGATTCGGGTTCGGGTTCGGCATCATCTCTCCGGTCAACCGGAAAGTTCTCTTCGGTTGACCGGAAATGGGAAATGTGGAGAGTTGAGAAGGACGTCGGGTATCGGCGCATGGTGGATGCCCGCCGAGGTGAAGAATGAGAGGTCCGGGGCGGCCGGAGGGCCGGACCGGGGTCCGGTTCGGGTGGGTGGTCGGTTGAGCCGGGCGGGTGGGACGTGCCGGTCGGTCTGAGCGGGGCGGGTGGGTCGAGTCGGCCGGGCGGGTTGGGTGAGGCAGGTGGAATGTGCCGGCCGGGTCCGGGCAGCCGGACGGGCCGGGTGAGCCGGGCGGGTCGGGTCGGGTCGGATGGCTGGTCGAGCGACTCGGTGTCGGTGGGTGGATCAGCCGGATGAGTGGCTCAGGGTGAACATGTCGAGGGCTTCGCGCAGGCTGCCGCGTGTTTCGAAGTGCCGGTCGAGATTGGTGATGGTCAGCAGGTGGGTGATCATTCCGGGGCCCACCACCAGGACGAGGCGGCCGCGTGTCTCCCTCATCCTGGTGAGCGTGCCCACCAGGATGCCCAGGCCGACCGAGTCGCAGAACGGCACCTCGGTCAGGTCCATCACCATGCACGGACCGCCCCGGCCGTCGAGGGCCCGGTCGATCTCCGCGCGCAGCCGGGGCGCGACCGCCATGTCCAGCTCGCCCACGACCCGCACCACCACGCACGGGCCGTGGTGCCACGTCTGAACGTCGAACGTCGAAATCACGATCATCACCTCCGTGCGCTCTTAACTGCCCTGACGGAAGATTGTTATGCGCACTTTTTAGGGAGATGTCCGTCTTACTTGATGGTTACTTCTTGCAGATGTTCTGTGTCGCGGTACGTGCCGTCGGGGTGGCCGACGGAGTGGCGCTCGGCGAGGCCGCCGCGGCGTCCTTCACGGTGACCTTCTTCGCCCCCGCGTACTTGCTGCCGACGATCACCTCGATGCCGTCGCCGACGCTGTCGACCAGCCGCAGCTCCGCGCCGGGCAGCGCCGCGGCGACCGTGCGGGCCGAGTCTTCGCGGCCGGGGCCGTACCGGATGACGGTCTTGTCGAAGTCCTTCTTCGAGGTGTTGCCGGGGGCGTCGGGCACCATGAACCCGATCTTCTGCAGGTCCGCCCTGGTCCGCGCGCCGAGGCCGGTGATCGTGGTGCCGTTGAGCACCTTGACGGCGATCCGCGCGGGCGGCACGGTCAGGGCGGGGGCCGACGGCGAGGCCGTCGGGCTGGGCTTCGGCGAGGGCGCGGCGGGCTTGGTGAGCTCCTCGTCGGCGGCGATCCGGCGGAACAGCTCGGCCGCCGCCTTCTTGTCCCAGAGCACCGCGGACTCGCCGGTCGGCGTCTTGTGGTCGACGTCGGCGAGCGGGACCGTGGCGAAGGTCACGTCGTCGGTGGAGACGTCCTTGAGCTGATCGGCGAGGCCGAGCAGGTCCTTGCGGAGCGCGTCGTCCACCCGGATCGTGCCGAGGGTCGTGTTGACGAACGAGAGGAACTTGGCCGGGTCGGTGAGCGTGTCGCCGCTGAGGGCCTGGTTCAGCAGGGCGGAGATCACCTGCTGCTGGCGGTCGATGCGGTCGAGGTCGGAGCGGGCGGTGGCGCGGGTCCGGGCGTAGGCGAGGGCCTTGACCCCGTCGAGGGAGTACGTGCCGGGCTGCAGGTAGAGCGCGGTCTTCGGATCGTTGATCGGGACCGGGGTGCAGACCGAGATGCCGCCGAGCGCGTCGACCACCTGGACGAAGCCAAGCACGTTGACCTCGATGTAGTGGTTGATGGTCAGCCCGGTGGCGTTCTGCACGGTGCGCACGGCGAGCTTCGGCCCGTCCTTCGGCCCGCCGAGCTGGTACGCGGCGTTGATCTTGTGTTCGCCCTTGCCGGGGATCGTCGTCCAGGTGTCGCGGGGGAGGCTGACCACGGTGACCTTGCGGTGGTCCTCCGACAGGTGGATCACCATCATGGTGTCGGTGCGCTGGCCGCTCTCGCGGCCCAGCTTGAGCTGGTTCTGCTGCGCGCGCGTGAGGTTGTCGCGCCGGTCGACGCCGACCAGGAGGATGTTCATCGCGCCGGTGGACCGCGCCTCGGGAACCCCCGCTTCGATCGGCAGGATCCTGCTCGTCGCGTACGTCGTCACCCCCCACGTGACCCCGGAGCCGCCGAGGACGAGGCACGAGAGCAGACCGGAGACGACGAGCCCGCGCCGCCGCGAGCGGGCACCCCGGGCGGAGCGGCGTTCGCGCCTCGGGGTGACCCGGACGCTCCCGTAGGCGTCGCCGCCCACGTGTACACCCGAGTCCTCCTCTTCCCGGTCGCGCATGCGTGGCCCCCCTAGGCTCCGGCTAGGTCGATGAGGTACCCGTTCGTACAGTAGCGTGAGCCCCGCCATGAAGCAGTTCCCCGACTCGCCCGCGCCGGCGTCGTCTCCCGAGACACGCGTCTGGCCCCCCATCTCCGTCGTCATCCCGGTGCTGAACGAGGAGCGCCACCTGAGGGAAGCTGTACGGCAGGTGCTGTCGCAGCGGTACGCAGGACCGATCGAGGTCGTGCTCGCGATCGGCCCCTCCCGCGACCGCACCCAGGAGGTCGCCGACGCGATCGCCGCCGAGGACCCCCGCGTGATCGTCGTCCCCAACCCGACCGGACGCACCCCCAACGCGCTCAACGCCGCCATCGCCGCCTCCCGGAACGGGATCGTCGCCCGGGTGGACGGCCACGCCATGCTCCCCGAGGACTACCTCCAGGTCGCGGTGGAGACCCTGGAGGAGACCGGCGCCGACAACGTGGGCGGCGTCATGGCCGCCGAGGGCGTCACGCCGTTCGAGCAGGCGGTGGCCCGCGCCATGACCTCCAAGATCGGTGTCGGCGGCGCCCGGTTCCACACCGGCGGCACCGCCGGTCCGGCCGACACCGTCTACCTCGGCGTGTTCCGCCGCGAGGCGCTGGAGCGGGTCGGCGGCTACGACGAGCACTTCCTGCGCGCCCAGGACTGGGAGATGAACCACCGCATCCGCCAGACGGGCGGCCTGGTGTGGTTCCAGCCCCGCATGCGCGTCTCCTACCGGCCGAGGCCGACCATCGGGGCCCTGGCCAAGCAGTACTTCCACTACGGCCGCTGGCGCAGGGTGGTCGCCCGCACCCACGAGGGCACGATCAACCTGCGCTACCTCGCCCCGCCCGCGGCCGTGCTGGCCATCCTCGCGGGCCTGGCCGTCTCGCCGTTCTTCTGGCCGGGCCTGCTGGTCCCCGGCGCCTACCTGGCGGCGATCCTGGCCGGGTCCGCGGTGACCGGCAGCGGCCTTCCCCCGGCCGCGCTCGTCCGGCTCCCGGTGGTCTACATGACCATGCACATGTCGTGGGGCTGGGGCTTCCTGACGAGCCCGAAGAAGCTCGCCAAGCCCGGGATGACGACCGCCTGACCCGGACGCCCGGCCTCCGGCCCGATCCCCGACCCCTGCCCCCTGCCCGGCGGCGCCTCCCGGCGCGGCCGGGTCAGCCCGTGGGCCGGCGCACGCCGACCACCTGGCCCGTGACGTCCGAGACCAGCACGTCCAGCACGGTCCGGGCAAGGGCCTCGGGCGGCGCCGAAATGCCGGACGGCGCCGAATCGCCGGACCGGGCAGGGGCGCCGGACGGCGCCGGGATCGCGGCCGGATCCGGGTCGACGCAGTTGACCCGCACGCCGTACGCCGCCCACTCGCTCCCCAGAGCCCGGGCGAGGGCGGTCACGGCGGCCCTGGCCGACGCGTGCAGGCCGTGGCCGGCCCGGCCGGCCGGGCCGGCGGAGGGGGCGCAGAACAGCAGGTGGCCCCCGGTCTCGCGGAGGTGGGGCAGGGCGGCCCTGGCGACGGTGACGGGGCCCAGATGGCTCGCGCCGACGGACTCGGCGACCACGGCGTCGTCCAGCGACCCCAGGTCGCCCGGCGGGGCGTCCACCATGCCCACCACGTAGTCGATCCGGCCCGTCTCCTTGACCGCCCGCGCGAGCGCGTCGCCCACCGCCCGGGGATCCTGCACGCGCACCCCGTCCGGTGAGCGGGGGAAGGCGAACACCTCGGCCCCGTGGCGCCGGGCCGGGTCCGCCGGCCCGGTACCGGCGTCGCCGCCGAAGACCACCAGGGTCCTGCCCGCCACGGCCGCGCGCAGGGCGGCGGGAGAGGCCGGGGGGACGTCGGCCGCGGCGAGCCGGAGGAGCTGGTCGGCGATGAAGAGGTCCGTCGGGTGGGTGACCTTCATGTTGCGCTCGCTGCCCGGCACGACGTGGATCGGCACGTCGGGCAGGTAACGCAGCACCACGCCGCAGTCGTCGGTGGGCGGCCGGTCGGCGAAGCCGGGGTCGGCGAAGGCGCGCTCGTACGCCTCCCGGATCACCGAGAGCCGGAAGCACTGCGGGGTCTGCACGCGTCGCAGGCCGGCGCGGTCGGGAACGTCCAGGACGGTCTCCCCGTGCGGCCCGTTCGCGACCAGCACCAGCGTGTCGGAGCTGGGGATCGCGACGTCGACCGCCGCGTGGTCCCGGAGCGCCGCCACGCAGTCGGTGATGATCCGGGGCTCGGCCAGCGGGCGTACGGCGTCGTGGAGCAGCACGTCGCACTCCCGTGGCCCCAGGGCCTGCAGCGCCCGCCAGGTGGTCTCCGGGCGGCTGGCTCCGCCCTCCAGGATCCCGACGACCTTCCGGTAGCCGTTGCGCTCGACGAGCCGCGCCACCTCCCCGGTGAACCCCGGCGTCATCAGCACGAGGATCTCGTCGATCTCCGGCGCGCCGTTGAACAGGGCGAGCGTGTGCTCCAGGATCGTCTTGCCGCCTATCTCCAGGAGCTGCTTAGGAGTGTTCAGGCCAACGCGCCGGCCCACGCCGCCGGCCAGGATGACTGCGACGGTTCGCAGACGCGATTCAAGATCGGCCAAGGTCGGTTTCCTTCGACAGTTCGGATATGGCGAGCGTAATGGGTGCGTACTTGAGCGTCCGGCGCGCTCCCGTGCTATCCCGTCAAGATCTCGCTACGCTGAGTGCGCACTCCCCGGTTCGCACGGTGACCCCGTCGGATACGAAGGAGCCCACGTTGCCTGACCCTCACGCCACCACCCCGTCCGCCGCCTCCGGGACGGCCGTCGTCGTGCTGGCCACCACCGAGGCGTCCGGCCTGCGCTGCGCCGAGGGGACGCTCCCCGACAGGCTGACCGGCCAGCTGGTCACCCTGCCCGTCCGGGACGTGCACGTGGTCACCCGGGCCGTGGACATCATCCACGCCCCCGGCGGCACCCACATGATAGGGGCCGAAGGGTCCCGCGGGCTCGCCGACGACCTGCGCCGGGTCGCGCGGGCGGCCCGCGCGTCCACCGGCCCGGTCGCGGTGGTCGCGGGTGACCTGGTGGCCCACACCGAGGCGCTGGCCGTGCTCTTCGCCCACCCCGCGCGTGACACCGCCGCGCTGGTGAGCACCGGGGACGACCCCGGGCCGCCGGGCCCGCCGGTCCGGGTGGAGGGCGGGAAGGTGGTGGCCGCCGCGACCTCCTTCCACGAGGCCGAGGAGGCCAACGGCACCTTCCGGGGCGCGTTCCAGGTCGGCGCGGACGACCGCGTGGGCTTCGCCGAGACCGCCGAGGCGCTCGCCGACCTGGTCGAGGCCGGCAGGTTCGGCCCGATGGACGGCGGCGAGGCCGCCGACCTGCTCCTGGTCGGCCTGATCCGCTCCGGCGCCCAGGTCAGGGCGGCCCGGCTCGGGCCGCTCCACGCCGTGCGGGTGACCGGGCAGGCGGAGGCCGACGCCGCCGTGTCGCGGCTGGCCCAGGTGGACGAGGCCGCCGCCCGGCTGGACGCCGCGGTCAAGACGAACGACGGCTTCTTCGCCACCTACGGGGTCAGCTCCTGGTCCAGGTACCTGGTGAAGCCGGCCGCCCGGCTGCGCCTGACGCCGAACGCGGTCACCGGCATATCCGTCGGGCTGGCCGCGCTCGCCGCCGTCTGGTTCTCCGCGGGTACCCGGCCGGCCCTGATCGCCGGGGCGGTCCTGCTCTACCTGTCGTTCGTGCTCGACTGCGTCGACGGCCAGCTCGCCCGCTACACGCGTGCCTTCTCCCCGCTGGGGGCGTGGCTGGACGCCACCTTCGACAGGGTCAAGGAGTACGCCGTCTACGTGGGGCTCGCCTTCGGTTACACGGCGGGGCTGGAGAGCACCGGGGGCGGCCCGGACGGGATCTGGGCGCTGGCGGTGGCCGCGATGATCCTGCAGGTCCTCCGGCACATGATCGACTTCTCGTACGCGGGGGCCCGCGCCGACGCGGGCCGGGTGGGGGCGGCCTGGGCCAGGACCGCCGGTTCGCTGACCGCCCGCGTCGACGAGGCCAGGCGTCTGGTGCCGCTCCACGCCCCGGAGCCGTCCGACGCGGGCCGATCGGGCCGGCCGGGGCCCGGGGGGAGGCCCGCGCCGGGCGGGCCGGCCTCGGGCACGGGACCGGCCGCGGAGACCGGGACGGGGGCCGGCCCGGGTCCGGCGCCGGAGAGCGGTGCGGGCCCGGCGCCGGAGACGGCGGTGACGGCCGGTGCGGGGCTCGCGCCGGAGGCCGGGGTGGCGGTCGGCGTGGCCGCCCAGGGGGGCATCGGCTCCGAGGGGGCGGGCGCCGTGGCGACCCCGCGTGCCCCGAGGAGGACGGCCGGGGACCCGGAGGGCGGCAACGCGGTCGTACGGCTCTCGCGGAGCCTGGAGGGGATCTCCGTCACCCGCTGGCTCAAAAAGATCATCGTGCTGCCCATCGGGGAGCGGATGGCCCTGATCGCGGTGACCGCCGCGGTCTTCAACGCGCGGGTGACCTTCATCGCCCTGCTGGTCTGGGGCGGCGTCGCCGCGCTCTACACCCTCACCGGCCGGGTGGGCAGGTCGCTGAGCCGGTGACGCCGGCGGGAAGGCAGATGCGATCATGACGACCGTGCACATGACGCCGGTGCCGCGCAGCGCCGTGGTCGCCTACCGCGACGACGGCGTGCTGTCGCGGGCGATGGGCGCGCTGGTGGCCGGGCAGCTCCCGCCGCTGCCGCCCGCGGTCGTCGGGATGTTCGTGACCGGGGTGCTGCTGCTGGTCGGTGTGGCCGGGACGGACGGCCTGGCGGTGTTCGCCCCGGTGGTGGCGCTGCTGCTGGCCGGTCCGGGCAGCTCCCACCCGCACGACGGCCGGCTCGACTGGCTGGTCCCGCCGATCCTGCGCCTGACCGAGTACGGGTTCGTGGCCTCGGTGGGGTTCGCGCACGACGTGCCGCCGCTGCTCATCGTCATGCTGCTCGGCGCGATGGCCTTCCACCACTACGACGTCGTCTACCGTCTGCGGCAGCGGATCTACCCGCCGCCCTGGCTGGCCACCGCCGGTCTGGGCTGGGACGGGCGGATGTTCCTGGTCGCCCTGGGCGGCCTGGCCGGGCAGGTCACGCTGATGTTCGTCCTGCTCTCGCTCTACCTGTGGAGCCTGTTCGCCTGGGAGAGCGTCACCTGCTGGCTGGCCGCTCCGCGTCTGGGGGTGGACGCGGCCGATATGGGCGCTCACGATTAGGAACGCCCGGCAAACCCTCGATTACACGATCAGGGCCCGAAGGCAACTAACCTTTGGGGCCAGGAGTGCCCGCCGGGGGGCTCTCAAGTGGATGAGGAGTGCACGTTGCTGGGAATGGTGCTGGCCGCCGGGGCCGGACGACGCCTGCGGCCGTACACGGACACGCTGCCCAAGGCGCTCGTTCCGGTCGACGGCGACACCACGATCATGGACATCTCGCTGCGCAACCTCGCGGCGGCCGATCTCCGTGACGTGGTGGTCATCGTCGGCTACCAGGCGCAGGCCGTGCACGAGCGCAAGGCCGAGCTGGAGCGGCGGCACGGCGTCACGCTCACCCTCGTGCACAACGACAAGGCCGAGGAGTGGAACAACGCCTACTCCCTGTGGTGCGCCCGCGACTACTTCGACCAGGGTGTGCTGCTGGTCAACGGCGACACGGTGCACCCCGTCTCGGTGGAGCAGACCCTGCTGTCCGCCCCGGCGACCAGCGACATCCTCCTCGCGGTCGACGACGTCAAGAAGCTCGCCGACGAGGAGATGAAGGTCACCCTCGACGGCGACGGCCACCTGAAGCTGATCACCAAGCTGATGGACCCGGCGGACGCCGCCGGCGAGTACATCGGCGCGACCCTCATCCGCCCCGGCGTCGGCGCGCGCCTCGCCGACGCGCTCCAGGCCACCTTCGAGCGCGACCCGCAGCTGTACTACGAGGACGGCTACCAGGAGCTGGTGGCCCGCGGCGAGAAGATCGCGATCGCCCCCATCGGTGACGTCGCGTGGGTCGAGGTCGACAACCACGACGACCTCGCGAAGGCGCGGGAGATCGCGTGCCGATACTAGCCAGGATGCTCCCCGCCCCCCTGACCATGGAGGTACGGCGGGGAGCGATCGCCCAGCTCGGCTCGTTGCTCGCCGACAGCAGGGTGGCGACCTCCGGGCGGGTGGCCGTGGCGGTGGGCGTCGGCCAGGGTGACAGGATCGCCTCGGTCATCGCCCCCTCCCTCGGCGAGGCCCGGGTCTTCCGGGTGGCCGACGGCTCGGTCGACGCGGCGATCTCGCTCGGCGCCGACCTGCGCAGGGGGGCCTACGAGGCGGTGGTGGGCATCGGCGGCGGCAAGACCATCGACGCGACCAAGTACGCCGCCTCGCTCGCCGGGATCCCGATGGTGGCCGTGGCCACCAACCTGTCGCACGACGGGATCTGCTCCCCGGTCGCCTCGCTGACGCACGACGGAGGCAAGGGCTCCTTCGGCGTGCCCATGCCGCTGGCCATCATGGTGGATCTCGATTTCGTCCACGACGCGCCCGCGTCGCTGGTCCGCTCCGGGGTCGGCGACGTGGTCAGCAACCTGTCGGCCATCGACGACTGGCAGCTCGCCGCGGCCGAGCGCGGCGAGCCGATCGACGGCCTGGCCTGCTCGATGGCCCGCACCGCGGCCGAGGCGGTGATCGGCAGGTCCGACTCGATCGAGTCCGACGCCTTCCTCACCGTGCTGGCCGAATCGCTCATCCTGTCGGGGATGTCGATGGTGATCGCCGGGTCGTCCCGTCCTTCGAGTGGCGGAGATCATGAGATCCTGCATGCCGTGGATCAGCTCTTTCCCGGCACTTCCAATCACGGCGAACTCGCCGGGATAGGTGCCGCATTCTGCTTCTTCCTCCGTGAGGATTCACGGAGGCTCACCCAGGTCGTCGACTGCCTGCGCGGGCACGAGCTGCCGGTCACCCCCTCCGACGTGGGGCTGACCGCCGAGCAGTTCACCAAGGCCGTCATGCTGGCGCCCTCGACCCGTCCCGGGCGCTACACGATCCTTGAGCACCTGCGCCTGTCGGAGCCGGAGATCCACGATCGGGTAGAGGACTATGTCCGGGCCGTCGGTCGCTGAGCTGCGTGCGGTGGCCCAGCCGCACTCGACCATGGAGCGCAACAGCGGCGAGCACTGGGCCGGCGTGCTCTACATGCGCAAGCTGTCGATCTACGTCACCTGGTTCCTGGCCAAGACGCCGATCACGCCCAACCAGACCACCTGGCTGATGATCCTGAGCGGACTGGCGGCGGGCGCGGTCCTCGCGCTGCCCGGTCTCGCCGCGGCCGTCGTCGCGGCCCTGCTGGTCCAGCTCTACCTGCTGCTCGACTGCTCCGACGGCGAGCTGGCCCGCTGGACCGGCCGGACCTCCATCACCGGCGTCTACCTCGACCGGGTCGGCCACTACTTCGCCGAGGCCGCCCTGCTCATCGGACTGGGCTTCCGGGCCTCGGAGACCCTCCCCGACTGGTACACGGTGGCGGGCTTCGCCGCCGCGCTCGGTGCCATCCTGATCAAGGCGGAGACCGACCTGGTCGATGTGGCCCGTGCCCGCTCGGGGTTGATCGCGGCGACCGAGGCCTCCGCCGAGCAGTTCCGGTCGCGGGGGCTGAGCCTGGCCCGCAAGGCCGCCGCGGCCCTGAAGTTCCACCGCGTCGTCCAGGCGGTCGAGCTGTCCATCCTCGTCGTGATCGCCGCGCTCTGGGACGCGATCAACGGGGGTCTGGCGGCCACCAGGATCCTCGCGGTGGCCTGCGTGGCGGTCGCCGTGCTCCAGATGGTCCTGCACCTGATCAGCATTCTGGCATCCAGGCGGCTCTCATGAGGAACCGGACGGCGTCCCGGCGCGTCGTAAGTGCGAACGCCTCACTGTTTGGTGGGTGTTCGCTGACGGTTCCGATACGCTTGTCATCCGGTAAACCAGAAACCTGTAGCCCTGTCAGAATTGCCAGCCCCAGCAGACTCGGTGATCATGAAAGTATGCTCCGCACGTGCTCTCGACGCGTCAAGGCGATGACCCGTTGAAGATCTCGTGCGTCATCCTCACCATGGGCAACCGGGTTCCCGAGCTGGACCGGGCGGTCGAGTCCGCGCTGAACCAGTCCGACGGCGACGTCGAGGTGGTCATCGTCGGCAACGGCGCGGACGTCCCCGAGCTGTCGGCGTCGGTGCCGGCGGGCTCCTCGGCCTCGATCAAGACGGTCCGGCTGAGCCACAACGCGGGCATCCCCGCCGGGCGGAACCGCGGCGTCGAGGAGTGCTCGGGCGACGTCGTCCTCTTCCTGGACGACGACGGCTGGTACGCCGACAAGGATCTCGTCTCCCACCTGCGTGAGCGCTTCTCCACCGAGCACGACCTCGCGGTCGTCTCCTTCCGGGTGATGGACCCCGACGGCGGCACCGGCCAGCGCCGTCACGTCCCCCGGCTGCGGGCCGGCGACCCCGAGCGCTCCTCCCCGGTCACCACCTTCCTGGGCGGGGCCTGCGCCATCCGCAGGTCGGCCTTCCTGCAGGTCGGCGGGCTTCCGGAGCGTTTCTTCTACGCCCACGAGGAGACCGACCTGGCCTGGCGGCTGCTGGGCGAGGGGTACCGCATCGAGTACGACGCCAAGACGGTCATGTACCACCCGCAGGTCCCCCCGACCCGGCACGCCGACTTCTACCGGCTCAACGCCCGCAACCGGGTCTGGCTGGCCCGCCGTAACCTCCCCTGGCCGCTGGCCGTGTTCTACCTGCTCAACTGGGTCGCCCTGACCCTGCTCCGCGAGCGTTCCACCTCGGCCCTGCGCGCCTGGTTCAAAGGCTTCGGAGAGGGCCTCCGGGAGCCCGCCGGTGAGCGCCGTCCGATGGCCTGGAACACCGCCTGGCGCATGCTGCGCCTGGGCCGCCCGCCCATCGTCTGATCCCCCGGGAGCGGCCCCGTGGACGTCTACACCCTGGGCGAGGCCTTCGGCGTCGTCACCAGCGGCCGGATCCGTCACGAGCACGAGGCCCGGCTGGACGTGGCCGGGGCCGAGTTCACCGTCGCGATCGGGCTGGCCAGGCTGGGGCACCGGGTCGCCTGGCTGGGCAAGGTCGGCGGTGACGAGCTCGGGGCGCGGATCCTCACGGTGCTGCGCGGCGAGGGCGTCGACGTCTCGGACGCCCGGGTGGACGAATCAGCCCCGACCGGGATGCTCCTGAAGGAGTCACGGCTCGGCCAGGCGCCCCGGGTCTCCTACTACCGCACCGGGGTCCGGCTCGCGCAGGGGAACGTCCCCGTGGACCGGGTCGCGGCCTCCCGGATCCTCCACGTCAGCGGGATCACCGCCGCGCTGAACGCGCGCGACGCCATGCACGCCGCGGTACGGGCCGCGCGGACCGCGGGGATCACCGTCTCGGTGGCGGTCGACTACCACGAGCGGCTCTGGCCCGACCTGCGGGAGGCGGAGGAGATCCTGAGCGTGCTCGCCTGCTCGGCCGACGTGCTGTTCGTCCGGCAGAGCGAGCTGGACCTGGTCAAGCCCGCGCTCACCGGCGACCGGGAGGTCATCGTACGGCGCGGCGCCCGGGGCGCGAGCGTCCGGGTCGACGGCGTCCGCCACGACGCGCCCGGCCTGTCCGCGCCCGTGGTCGACCCCAACGGCTCCGGGGACGCCTACGTCGCGGGCTACCTCAGCGCGTTCCTGGAGCACCTGCACCCGGTCGACCGGCTCCGCCGGGCCGCCCTGCTCGCGGCCTTCGCCGCCTCCGGCCCCAGCGACTGGCAGGGCCTGCCCACCCGGGCCGAGCTCCCCCTGCTGGAGGCCGACGTCTGAGAACGGGGCCGTGCCCGCTACGACTCCTTGGCCTCGTCGAAGGCCATGGTCACGTGGGAGGCCGTACCCGTCACCAGGGCGCGCCTGGGCAGGCCGAGCTCGCTCAGCTCCCTGGCGATCGGATGGTTGCCCAGGCGGATCAGGGCACCGCCGGGCCGCACCCGGACCCCGCGCGCCGACACCGACCAGGGCACGCGACGGGTGACCCCCTCCAGGTGGGTGTAGGCGTCGAGGACGGTCATCATGCCGGTGCCCGGCGCCGGGACTCCGGGTTTGACGAGCAGGTCCAGCACCAGGCGGTCGTCCTTGCGCAGGATGCACCGCTTGTACGGCGAGGACGTGCGCAGGTCGATGTCGGCCAGTTCCTTGGGGAAGCCCCAGATCGCGCGGCCCGCCTCCAGGGTGAAGCCCTGGTCGACGGGGAGCCAGTGGACGAACACCCCGGCGCCGCTCCTGCGCAGCTCCGCCAGGTTCGCCCGCAGCCCCCCGCGGGGGGCTGGCCCCGCGCCGGGCGGGCGGACCAGGAAGGCGACGCCGAACTCGTGGTACGGGCCGAGATCACCGTCGACGTAGTCGACGAAGACCAGCGTGCACAGGGCCTTGCGCGGGAGCACCTCGGCGACGTCCAGCCGCGAGTAGGCGATCACGGCTCGGGCGGCGTCCGCCCGGACCAGGTAGGAGGCGCTGCAGACCGAGGCGTCGCGGATGCGGACCGGCATGGCGACCTCGCGCCCCTGGATCAGATGGCGTGCCATGCCTCCAGTAGACCAATCTCCAGCCCGGACGTCACCGGTTTGCCCGCCCATTCCTCCAGCCTTCCGACGAACTCCCCGGCGTGGTCCGGCCAGTTGTAGCGGGCCAGCGCCTCCGCGTGACCGCGCGCCCCCATCGCCGCGGCCCCGGCCGGGTCGTCCCGCAGGGCGAGGACGGCACGCGCGGCCGCCGCCACGTCCCCGAAGGGCACCACGACGCCGCACCCGGCCCGCTCGACCAGCGCGGCCGCGGTGGGCAGCGGCGTGGTCACCACCGGGACGCCCCGGGACATGTACTCGACGACCTTGGTCGGCATGGACCGCCGGTAGTTGGGCACGTCGTGCAGGAGCGAGAGCCCGGCGACCGCCCCCTCGGCCATGCGCAGCGCGTGCTGGTTGGGCACGTACCCGTACCAGTCGAGCACGCCCTGCCGCTGCGCGTCCCGCAGGATGGGCCGGATGCCCGGGTCGGCCGCGCCGACCAGGTCGAGCCTGATCCCGTGCGGGAGCAGCCGCCGGGCCAGCTCGACCAGTTCCACGGCGCCCCGGGCGGCGGACAGGTGGCCCACGTAGACCACCCGGTCCCGGCCGGGCGGCGTGGGCCGCCGCCGGGGCACGTAGGCGGTGTTGGGCACCACCGGGTGGGAGCCGGTGAAGCGCTCGCGGTAGGACTCCTCGGCCAGGATCAGGTGCAGGCGGCGCTCCGCGCGGGTCTCGACCCGGTGGACGAGCGCCGGCAGGGCCCGGCGCAGGCGCTCGGGCAGGTAGGCCTTGGTCTCCAGCGCCGCGGCCGTGTCCTCGTGCACGTCCCAGACGGTGACCGGGCGCCGTCTTGGCAGCCGGAACAGCAGCTCGATGTCGTGGACGATGAGCAGGTCGGCGCCCACCAGCCCGCGCTTGAGAGCGCCCCGGGCCGCCTTCAGCGCGTGCCAGCGGCGGCGGCCGGCCGCGCGGGGGACGTCGACCGCCCGGATCCGGGGATCCGGGGTGACGTTGCAGTCGGTGAAGGGCGCGACATAGGTGATCTCGTGCCCGGCGCCCAGGAGCGCCCGGATCTGCCGATGCATGATCCGGGCGTCTTCCGGGTGATGAACGATTGTCCCGACACATACCCGCATATGCCGATGCTGAGTGCCGGTTCCGTCATCACCGGAGGTGTTGGGTTAATCAGCGGGTAACTGACGCTGAACTCTGCTGGGCCGCGACCGTCCCGGCACTCCCCGGCAGGTCTCCCGCGGCGGTTCCGGGGACGCCTCCTCCGGCGTTCGCGGAACCTCCCGCACCTCCCGCAGCGGGTCCGGCGGCGGAGGCCGCGGGGCTTCCGGGGGTGGCCGCCGGAGCGGGCCCGGCGTCGGGCTTGGCCGCTCCCGCGGCGGCCTGGGAGGGCCTGCGGTAGAGCCAGACCAGGCGGGGTTCGAGCAGCCACTTGAAGAGCGTGCGGGTCTGCGGCAGGCACAGCACGATGGCCAGGAACAGCGAGCTCGACATGATCGCCAGAACCCCCAGGGGGCCGTACAGCCACGGGAAGCTCAGCCACTCCTGGTCCTTGGCGATGAGCACCACGACGCCGTGGAGCAGGTAGGCGTAGAGCGTGCGGGTGCCGAGCTCGGAGAACCAGGTCTCGCCCCTGGGCACCAGCGCGAGCACCGCGACCGACATGGCCAGCGCCGCGACCAGCACGGCGGCGCGCACGCCCAGCCCCATCCACCACGACAGCTCCATGGCCTTGAAGCTGTAGCGGAAGTAGACGGGGTCGAGCTTGACGTGGGGCGCGATGAGGATCGCCACCACGGCGGCGCACCCGAGGACGACCGCGGAGGTGATCTTCACCCAGAGCGGCTTGAGCAGGTCGAAGTGCTCGGGCTTGAGCAGCAGGCCGAGCACGTAGAACGGGAGCAGGCCGAAGAAGCGGTCGATGCTGAAGTCGCCGGAGATCTCCGAGAAGCCCGCGACCAGGTAGATGATGACCGCCACCAGCAGCGGCTGCCGCATGCGCGTCCAGACGGGTGTGGAGATCCGCCACAGGACCAGGGCCAGCAGGTACCAGTTCAGCCAGGCCGGGTCGATGATCGTGAGGGTCCACTTCTGGCCCAGCGCGAAGCGGAGCAGGGCGTAGCCGATCTCGACGACCACGTACGGGATCAGCAGGGTGTCGACCAGCTTGTTGATCTTGGCGTTGGAGTTCCAGAAGTTGCGTCCCAGGTAGCCGCTGATCAGCACGAACGCCGGCATGTGGAACATGTAGACGAATATGTACGTGGCCTTCGCCGAGTGCGCCTCCAGCGTCGGCACCAGCGAGTGCCCGCCCACGACCAGGGCGATCAGGAGGAACTTGACGTTGTCGAGGTACGGCTCGCGCTTCTTCCTGGCCGGGGGCGCGGCGGGCGTCTCGTCGGGCCGGGGCTCGCGCTCCCGCTCCGCCTGCCGCTCCAGCTCCAGGTCACGCTCGGGCTCGCCGGCGCGGGTCCAGAACGACGACCTGCTCTGGCCGCTGGAGTTCTGCCAGTAGGAGAAGGGGGGCTCGCCCGACACGGGCGCGGTCTCCGAGGGCCGGGGGGCCGCCTGCGGGTGCGCCGCCTCCTGCGGCCGGACGGAGGCGTGCGGCTGCGTCCCGCCACGCGGGTGCGGCAGCTGCGCCCCCGCCTGCGGTTGCGCGCCGGCGTACGGGTGCGTGCCGGGCGCCTGGGGGCCGCCTCCCGGGTGCGTGCCGGGAGCCTGGGGGCCGCCGCCC
>NZ_BAAAVI010000044.1:0-54588 GCF_039534445.1 Streptosporangium fragile
GGGCGGGTAGTTCTTCATCACCATCAGGGATATCTCTTCCCCTGGACCTCAAGATTCAGTCTCCGAGGTGTCCACGTTCAAGGGGAAAGACCCCCAGGTCAGCGCCCAGCCGGCAGGCACGGGCACGCCTTGCGCCGCGAAGGCGCCCAGACCGGCGCGCAACCGTAACGGTGGCGGGTAGTCGCGTGTCGGCGCCGGCGCCTTCGCGGAGGGCTCAGCCGTGAACATGTCCAGCACCTGCTCGAACTGTCCCGCGTAGCGCTTGAAAGCCTTGTGGCCGCCGTAGACGGCCAGGAGACGTCGGACTTCCTGATGGATGATCGGCAGCTCGGAGGCCGCCATGGAACGGTCCCGCTGCAGGTCGTACAGCACCCGCCGTTCCAGCCCGTAGAAGTAGAGGAACACATAACCGATCGGCGCCTGCGGAAAGCGCCGTCCATCGGCGAGCCAGGCCAGATAGGCGGCCCTCGACTGCGGTGGAATGTCGCTGTACGACGGCCAATAGTCCAAACCCCGCCCGTCCCAGTCGGGCCGACGCAGGTCTATGGGCAATGCCGGGTTGATCAGGGCCGGGTCCACCATGTAGTCCGAGGGCGCGGCCAAGTGGGTACCGACATAGAGGAGCCCGCCGACGATGTTGTAGCCCGCGATGGTCACTCCCGTCCCCGGACGCAGCCATGAATCTACGGGAGCGTACAAACGAGCCTGCGGCGTTGGCGGGGCAGAAGCGTGCATCGCGTGGCGGCCAGGGCGGGCAGGGGGCGGATGTCGGGTGGATCCAGGTTGCGGAGCGGTCCTTGTCGCTGGAGCGGGTTCACGCCGGAATCGGTCCAAGAAACTCACTGATCACCCCTGCTCAGCCCGCTCGGCTCAACCTTAAGACGCCCGAGGCCATCCCCCACATCGGAAGAAACTTCAGTTTCTTCTCTTCCTCATAGCATCAGCAGGGTCGGCTGTTACCGATCCGAAGCAACGACCGCAGCACTAATAGCAATTTCGGACCGTCCAAAATCTAGGCGGCCACTGCACCCGAGGCATCGCAGCAGCGCCCGCACACCATCCCTGGTTCAACCGTGCTCACATGACCCCTGAGATCATTCGCACATTCTTTCCCATTGTCGATTACCCATCTGGGAGTCATAGTCCAAAAGAGAAAACCATTTCAGGGGGCCAGGGATAGGAGCTTCGATGGCCTACGCCCGACGCATTGAGCATCTGTCGGGCGATGTGATACGGGACGCGGTTGCGGCGTTCGGAGCGGACGTGAGCGCGAAGCTGGGAAGAGGCGGCGCTCAGGAGGACCAACTCCGCGGACCGCTGGAAGTATTGCTGAAACGCGTCGCGATCGGTCTCGGCCTCGACGCCGTTGCTTACGGCGAGGTCCACCTCAAGGGCATACGCGCCCGTCCCGACTATGCCGTCGACGTCGGCAGCGGCAGGGTCGGTTATCTAGAGGTCAAAGCCCCGAATAGGGGTGTTCCGGGAGCGCCACACTGGCGGCCGGACAAGCGTGAACGCGAGCAGTGGAAGCGCCTCTCAGCACTGCCCAACCTGGTTTACACGGATGGAACTTCCTGGGGGCGCTACTCATTCGGCGAACCGAAAAACTTCGTCGCTCTCGATGGAGATCTCACCAACCTCCGCGCTCCATTGCGCATCACCGATGAAGCATTCTCTGAACTGGTCCTCGATTTCCTATGCTGGGAGCCCGAAAGGCTAGCCTCCGTCCCAGAGCTCGTACGCCGAGTCGCGGGCCTGTGTCGGCTACTGCGCGACGAGGTCGCAGCGATCATGCGCGGCACACCCGACCATCGTGCTTACGAGGGCCTCCATCTACTCGCGCAGGATTGGCGCGACCTGCTGTTCCCCGGCTTGGACAATCTCGGCTTCGCCGACGCCTACGCCCAGACCATTGTCTTCGCGATGCTGTTGGCCAGGCTCGACGGCATCGTTTTCCAGGGAACCTCCCTCTTCGAAATCGGCCGCCAGCTCAGCAAGAAGCATCTCCTCATCGGCCGGGCCTTCCAAGTCCTACTAGACAGCGCCGCCGTGGAAGAGCTCCGTACCATCGAAACGCTGCACCGAGTCATCGGGGTGGTGGATTTCAGCCGGCCCAAAGGCATCCGTCCAGACATCTACGTGGATCTGTACGAGAAGTTCCTCGCCTCCTATGATCCCGACAGACGCAAGGAGAGCGGCAGCTATTACACTCCCGAGCCCGTTGCCCGTTCCATGGTCAGCTTTGTCGACCAGATACTGCGCACCAGGCACTCCATCCCCTGGGGCTTTGCCGATGACGACGTCATCGTCGTAGATCCAGCGATGGGGACAGGGACCTTCCTCGTGGAGGTGGTCCAGCGCGTCGCCGACACCATCGAGGAAACCCAAGGCGGCGGCGCCCGCAACGAGCGATTGCGAGAGCTGCTGTCGAAGCGTCTGGTCGGCTTCGAGATCCAGGTTGCTCCCTATGCGATCACCGAGCTCCGCGTGCATCAAGCGCTCTCCAGGTTCGGCACCGAGGTGCCGCGGCTGGAGACTCGCTTCCTCAGCGACGCCCTAGAGAATCCTGCCGTACAGCAAGGACGAATCGGCAGCGCGGCCACCTGGCAATTGGAGCGCTCCCGCCGCGAGGCGAATCGGTTCAAGCGAGAAGTCCCCGTGATGGTGGTGATCGGCAATCCACCACACGTCCAAAACACCAAGGGTCTGGCCCCTTGGATTGAAGAGCCTCGCCGGCCGGGGACGGGCAGTCGGCGGGCTCGGCCGTCACTGGATGAGTTCCGCGTGCCGGGGCTTGGCCGCTACGCATCCGACTTGCATGGTATGCCGTGGCTGTTCTGGCGATGGGCGATCTGGAAGACCTTCGAGGCACACCCCGACCATGGCGAGGGCGTCGTCGCCTTTATCGTCCCTGCCAGCCTAATCATGGGTAAAGCCTTCCGGGGCGTGCGCAAGTACCTCCGCAGCATCTGTGACGAAGGCTGGATCTTCGACCTGTCGCCGGAAGGCAACCGATCGAAGGTCAGCACCCGAATCTTTGGCGCCGCCGTGAGCCGACAACTCTGCATCGCAGTGTTCACCCGATCACATGAGCCATCACTGAACACTCCGGCGGTAGTGCGCTATCTGGCCCTAGAAGGAACCAAGCAAGCAAAGCTGGACCAGCTCGAGAAACTCGGACCAGACAACCCATGCTGGCGGACATGCAGGGACACTTGGGAAGCCCCCTTCCTGCCTACCGAGACACCTGGGTGGGAGGAGTATCCAGCGCTGAACGACCTGCTTCCATGGAGATCACGCGGTGTCACCACCGGTCGTTCATGGGTCTACGCTACCGAAGCCGCGGTTCTCCAGCAGCGCTGGCGCCGCCTTCTTGCTGCCGAAGGCGGCGATCGCCGCGTCCTATTTAAAGAGGGACGCGATCGTAAGATCGACACGGTTGTCGATCCCCTTCCGGGCTTCCCTGCAACGCACCGCTCTCTCGCCCAAGAAGTAGGTCCCTGCCCAGAACCGATCAGAGTTGCCTATCGACCTTTCGACCGCCACTGGGTGATCCCCGATAGCCGCCTGATGGAGATGCCCCGCCCGCCACTATGGGCCGTCCGTTCAGATCACCAGATCTACGTGTCGGAGCAGGACTCCCACATGATAGAAACCGGTCCAGGCCTAACCTTCAGCGCCCTCATCCCCGACCTACATCACTTCAACGGACGCGATGGTGGGATTCGCCCACTCTATAGAGACCTACACGGCGGTTCCCCGAACATAACACCAGGCCTCTTGAGGTATCTGTCCGCCGCTCTCGGGATTCCCGTGCAGCCTGAGGATTTCCTCGCTTACATAGCTGGAGTGACAGCTCACCCCGGGTACACCAAACGGTTTCGTGCCGACCTGAAGTATCCAGGCGTTCGCATCCCCGTTACTAAAAATGCCATCCTTTGGAACGCGGCCGTAGAAGTTGGCCGAATAGTCCTCTGGCTGCACACGTTTGGCGAGCGTTACTACGATCCAGCGATGGGACGTCCGCGAGGTCACCGCGCTATCGCCGAACGGTTCGGCATCCGCAATCCCCTTCCCATTGATGCCATGCCTACTTGCCTCGACGAGATCAAGTATAACCAGGATTCGCAGACGCTCCGAATCGGGACTGGCTCCATCCATCCGGTGACACCCGAAGTCTGGGACTACGATGTCGGCGGGATGCGAGTTGTCCGCCATTGGCTCAACTACCGAACAATAGACTTCGTCGGAGCATCGTCTGCCCTTGACCAGAATAGGGTTGAGCGGTGGACCACAACAATGACCGATGAGATTCTGGCTCTAATTGCTGTCCTAAGTGGATGCGTCGCCGCAAGCAGAACCCAGGACAATGTCCTGGACCGCATATGCAAGTCACAGACACTTCTACTCTCAGAACTAACTATCGCTGGAATCCATCCGCCGCCAGAGACCTCGAGGCGACCGCCGCAAAGCTCCCCCACGAACTTGGACTTGCAATCTCCACTTGACTGACGATGCGTCTTCACGCAGTCGAAAACCTCTGCCAGCTGGCCTCTCATCTCTCGCAACGTCGCCGCGGCCCGCATTGTGTTCGCGGATTCACTGACGACCTCGGACCTCGGTTTAGTCAGCTTCGACGCCACCACACTTCCGGAGGCGGTACGATCGACGGTCGAGAGAATCCTGTCCAGACCTGCTCCAGGCATGCCGCGCGGTCTACTCTCGGTGCGTCGCAATTAGGCATATGGCGGGCACTCATCCTGTCAGCGGGCCGACATTCGAGGGCCGAACCAACATGACGCCGTATCGGGCACGGGCGATCGCCACACGCAGAAGCCGTCGAGCTGCTTGGGTGCGAGACGGACTCCAGGCCGGGTTGAGCAAGGGGGCCGAATACTGTCCCTCGGTAATGATGAATCCATCGAATTCCTTACCTTTGGACTTAGGCATGCTCATCAGGCTCACCGCGACCGGCTCGGCCTGTGCCGCTTCCAGCGTCTCGCTGGCCAGCACTCTCCGAACCGCCAGCGCGGCGCCGGTGTAGGCATCCGCGATGAGGCCGTCTTTACTTATGTCGCGCCTACTGTATGTCTTCCACAGGCGACGAGATATCCGCTTCGATTTCTTCGACATCCTCGATGAGGTCGAGAGGCATGATGTATTGAGCAATCTGCTTGGCTACGGCGAGTGGCCAAGGCAGCGAGATGGAGTACTCGTAGTGCGGTGTGGCCCAGCGGAGGTCGTGGACGAGCGTGGCCCATTCTTCCGGATCATCGCCGGGTTGGATCGCCACAACGGTGAGTTCGAGAGCGCGAGCGTTCCATACCATCGACTTGGTCGACGGGTTGACGAGCTGCCCTTTCCTCCACCGGGGGACGACTTTCGATGCGCTCTTGACGGCGTTGCTGGCGCTCCGGGGCTTTTCTCCGGTGCTGAAGAAGACGCGGTTTCCATCAGGCCAGCAGCCCGGCGCGTGCCCTTCTTCTTTGCTGTTGACGGCCCAAGTGTCGGGCACCTCGTCGCGTTCGGTCGTGCGTAGCCGAACATGACGCAGCCCTGGGTAGCGGATGATGTCCTGGGGTTGTTGGCCGAACTTGATGGTGTCGATGGCCATGTCGGTGTTGTTGAGGTGTGGCCAGCCCCATCTGAGGTTCTGGGCGCTGGTGAGCAGCAGCAGAGATGGGTACTGGCGGGCGACACTGCGGAGGACTTGCTCGAAGAAGCGGGTGATCTCTTCGGGCGTGCGCTTCTGGTCGGTGAGCATATGGTGCCGGCTGATCTCGTGGTGGGCCAGGTGCAGGGGCGTCCACCGGACGTTGGGGGCGCAAGCCTGGATGTGGCGTCCGGTGGGATCAATGAGGACGGCGACCGGGACTTGGCGGGTGATGCCTTCCCAGCGACTGCGCTGGTTTTGCCGGATTAGCCAGAAGGCCAGGTAAGCCGGTTCTTCCTGAATGGTGGTTCCGTCCAGTTGGACGGGAAGGCCAGCGGTGCGGACTCCCAGTTGACGCAGGAGGTCGTACCAACTGAATCGCATCTTCTCCAGGCTGGAGTCCGAAGTGGCGGCTTCTTCACCTTCGGATTGCGTCGGTTCAGGAGCTTCGGTAACACATTGGGCCAATCGACCGGTTCGGGACAAGCCGGCCTTGATGGCAAACTTGGGGTCGGAGGTTCGTTGTTTGCCGGCGTAGGACTTTCGGCCCTTGATTTCTACCAAGGAGATTGTGGGCACTTCGGCGTTGCCGAGTTCTTCGCTGATTTTGTCGATGCGGTTGTGAACGGCGGCCTGGAAACGATCTTTGTCGGTGATGGCGGTGCCGTTGGCCAGTCCGCCACCCCAGGCGCCGACGGGGCGCACGGTGATGAGGACGGTGAGTTCGTCGGTGGTGACGGTTGCGGGTTTGCCGGTGAGGCGATCGGTGTCCTCGGGCACCTCGATGCCGAGGAGTTTGGCAAGCGTGGCGCGGGCGTAGTTCTTGGTGTGTGTGGTGTCGTAGAAGATATCGACGCCCAGGGTGTCGCCGATGGTGTCTGCGATGGACTGCCGCAGCTGCGCGGCTTCCGACGCGGCGAACTTGCTCTCCTTGAGCTTCTTGAGGTCCAGCACGGTCTTGGTCCCTTTGCGCAGGGGTTCAACGGGGACCAGTCGGTCGGCGAGGGTGTTGGCGACCCAGCCGACGATGGGGACTTTGTCCGCAAGCGACGTTCCCGGAGCGACGGGGTGGTCGAAGGGGTACATGCCGTTGCTGTAAACGAGGGCCGCGGCATTGGGTGCCGCGAGGTACTTGGCGGGCGTCTTCTTGAGCACCTCGGGATCGGGCAGCTTGCCGTCGCCGGTGAGCCCGAGTTCCCGGAGGATTTTTCCGATCTTGCCGCCAGCCCAGCGGGCCGAGTACTCGAAGCCATCGTCGGTGTCGGGCGCTTCCTTCTTCCAGGATTCGATGGATGCGACGAGGAAGCTGCGGGAATGGCTCAGCCCAGGCAGCCACGGCAGAGAGGGCAGCATGTAGACGCTATGCCCATGACTGAAGCTCAGTTTGGCTTCCTTGTGGGCCCACCTGCGTGTTCCCACCGAGAGGTGGACCAAGGGCTGCGAGCCGAACGCCCGGCTCTGAGCCGTGATGTTGATCATGTAAGACAGTGGCCGCTGGGGCATGCGGTGTGGGGGCCAGTTCATGACGCACGCGCCCTCTTCGGAGGGGGTGCGGTGGAACCGCGAGATCACCTGCTCGACTTCGGTCGACTCGTCATCGGGATCCGCATCGGGGTTCTTCGGCATCAGGTGGACGTGCTGGAGGTTCGGTGCGCTCAGCTCGGCGGCGATGACGTGGGGCAGAAGACGGTAGAGCTCGTCGGAGCGGATCCGGTCGTCTGTGTCGGAGGTCAACGTGGTGAAGTCGACGTCCAGCGGTGTCCAAACCAGGTCGGAATGGTGCAGCTTGCCTAGTATCGCGTCAGCCTTGCCAGGGTCGCTTGCGATAGCACGGATCCAGGTGGCGATGATGAGGAACAGCGACTCGGTGTCCACCTCGACGTCGCTGTATATCCACGGCGCGTTCTCTCCGATCGTTGCGCGGGTGGCGACCGTGATGACGTCGGGTACGAGGGCGGCGATGACATCGTTGAGCAGCGCGATCGGGACGGAGCGGATTTCCTCGCCGTTGCGTCGTGGTTTGGCCAGGGTGGTCAGCGGCTTCTTCCACGCCTCGGGGAAGCGCAGCAGGTACAGGCGGCGTTCCCAGGGGACGTCGGTACGCAGCCGGAACGCGGCGAGTTGGAGCTGTTCGTACTTGGGCTTGGCCGGCATGGGTCATAGTCCTTCGAGCTGGGCGAGCGCCTCGTGCAGGCAACCGTAGAGGGTTTCGACAAGATAGGTGTCGGGGTCCGTGCAACCGTTCGCGAAGTAGGGCGACAGAACGTCCCGCAAGCCGATGAGCAAGCTCAGCGAGGCGTCGTCGCTGTTGTTCTCCGAGCGGCGGGCCGCGTTGGGGGCGAAGGCCGCGTCGCAGAAGTAAACCTCGGCGGGAACTCCACCGCGTACCAGTCGGCCTATCACCTGCCAGATGGTGACCAACTGCGTCCAGGCCAGGGCTTCTCGCTCCTGTACCGGGAGGTTGCTGTAAGCGAGCTTGAGGTTGAGCAGCCACCTCCATTGGCGGTGGCCTGCCGAGCGGAATGCGGTGGCGCATCGCCCGAGAGTGGCGCGGTCGGCGGTGTCGACCACCGGGAACCTGTTGCGAATCTGGTGGGTGGCCCACCGGTTGACCCGCTGGATGACGTAGCTGAGGTCGTCGGGGCGTGGGTGAGGGCGGACGAGGAAGTAGGCGGCCCCAATCGCGGCCTGGCTGTCGTCGTTGAGGATGTTGTGCCCGCGCTCGACGGCCAGCAACGGTGCCACGAGGATCCAGGCGGATGTCTGGGCCAAGGTGTGCACGTCTCCACGTCGCAGGCCGTTGGCTCCGTCCCAGGAGTCGGTGAACTCTTCGTCGTCGGCCACCAAGTGCAGGACGTGGTCCTGCCAGCTACTGCGCAGCGAGACCAAGTGCTGGGCGACCATGCGGGCTTCGGCGTAGCTGCCGACCAGCAGCAGCAGTCGTTGCCGGTTCACCGGCAGGGAGTCCCGATGCTGCTCCAGAATGCTCTTGCCTGCACCGGGATTGGCCAGCTCGGCGATCATCTGCCGCAACGCCAGTTCGCGTTGCTCGCCGAACTTGCCCGACACCTTGATCGGGGCCGTGGTGTCGCCAGCGAAGAGTGGAAAAAACTCGAAGCGACTGGCCCGGACTGCGGCAAGCTCCTTCTTCGGCGGCGTCAGAATCGCGGTGACAGGGATATCGATGTGGTAGCGGGCCGAGGTTCCGGCCCAACTGGTGCCCGACAGCAGCAGCACGTTGGGGCCGTGGTCGGAGTCGCTGCGGAACAACTCGTGCAGGTGAAGCAGGACCCAGCGGCCGATGCCGCTGCAGCGGAAGAACCGCAGCCGCCCCATTTTGGAGCGCCCCTTGCGCTGGTCGTGGTCTTCGTCGAGGTACTGGAAGCCCAGCACGTTGCCCATCGGTGAATCCGGGACGACGGGCTGGTAGTCCGCCGGGGCACGATGGAACAGCGCGGAGCTGGTGCCTTCCAGGCCCAGCTCCATCTCCACGGCCCGGAACATATCCATCGCCTGATCCAGGGACTTGGCCAGCACCGCAACCGCGAGGGTGAACTCGAGGCGGACGGCTTGGCGCTCCAGATTGTCGATGGTCAGTGCCAAGCCCTGCTCGGTGAGTTCTTTGGCAGTGGCTTCCAGCCAGTCACTGACCCTGCGAAGACGAACGGACTCGTTGGCGTCCCGAAGGACCTGTGCGGTGAGGGTGATCATCCGCTCCGTGAGCTCGTCGTCGGTGTCCTTCGCACCGAGCGGGTCGTCGATCATTCCATCGAAAGCGCGGCGCAATCTGCGGTAGACCTGGTTATCTTCCCAACCTTCGACGGGGCGGTGGCTGTTGCTCTTGGCCGGCCCGAACCCGGCCCACGACTGGGCCAGCTGCTGTGACAGCGTCCACTCGGTGAAGTACGCCTTGTCCAGCCATCGGCGGGACAAGGCCGGTTGCGGTCGCGCGCTGTCGCGTGACAGCGCCGAGTACATGATGTCCACAGCGATGTTGGCGTTGTCGAGGTTGACCAGCCAATGCCGCACCAGCGGTTCGTGCATGGGCTCACGTCCGGCTTGGCGGATTGTTCTCTTGGTGCGGTCGATGACCTCGTCGAGCCAGGCGTCGTAGTCCTCGCCGATGAGTTGCTGTTCGGGACTGAACACCGAATCCAACTGCGCCTGAACCTGGTCGGCCTCGTCGACGATGATCAGGTCGCTGCGCCGCCACGCGAGTTCGAGGTAGCGCAGCCGTTCCTCATTGAGCTGCTTGGGCACCGAGGTGTGGATGAGGCTCGCCGTGGTCGCAACCCAGACCGTTGCCTCCACCAGCTCACGCGAGGGCTCATGCCGTTGACAGGTGTGCCACGCCGGACACGACTGGACTTTCAACTTGTCGTCCACGCCGTCACCGGCTTCGGGGATCAGACCCGAGCAGGGTGAGTGCCGCAGTTCCCAGGGCGTCGCGGCGTGGTCGCGCAACCCGTCCAGTGAGCAGGCGGTGCTGGTCAGGTCGAACATTCGGTCGCCCACGGGGGCGATACGGCCATTGCGAGGGTTGGTCAACCGGTGCAGGCGCGTCAGGTGTTGGACGCGGTTGGACTGTCCCAGCACGGGAGCCGCGCGTACGCCGAGAGCCTGTAGGTGCACCGTCTTACGCAGCACCGACGTCACGTTGTCGGCGACCACGCACACGCGCTTGTTGTTGAGGTGGCACCACAGAAGCAGCACCTCCACCAGTGTGCTCTTACCAGCCCCGACCATGCCGATCATGTGCATGATCCCGGCGATCGTCAGCTCCTTCGACTCGGAGAAGCTGTCATCGGCTTGGCGGACTTCGAGCGTCACCCGCGTCAGCCTGTCCACCCAGTTCGACCGCATCTTCTCAGGCCACTCGAGCTCGGCCTCGCGATCGTCGCCCCACTGCGCCGCGGCGACCAGTTCCGACCACTTCAGGTCAATCGGCTCGCGGTCGCGTCGGGCCAGCACATCGTGGCTGCGGCCACGAGGGCGGCTGGGAAACCAGTCCGGGATCGTCACACTGGTCGTCGGCTCGGCCTGGTTGAAAAAGCGCCCAGGGCCGGCAGTCGTGATTTTGCTCGTCAGATCCGGCGGCGCGTTGGACAGGACGTCCTCAAAGTAGTCGAAGCGGTTGTCCAGCACGGTGGGCTCCCGCTGTGAGGCCGCACCGGTGATCAGGTCCACCTCGTAGCCCCGGATGCTCTCCGGGTAGTCGACGTACTCCTCCAGCGCAGTACGCCAGTCCTCACGGTCCTTGAACCACAACACCAGGTGCCGGGCCACGCCGATCATGGATTCGTGTTCGGCGGGGATGAGTGTGCGGACGGTGTTCAGAAAGGGGTATCCACCCAGCAAGGCCCACGCATCGAGGATCGATTGGCCTGGCGCGACCCGCTGGACCAGAAACAGCACCAGCTCAATGTCGATCAGCCGGAGGAGCGCTCGCCCTTCCGGGGCATCCGATTCACGCCGCAGGGTCCTGGCGAAGTCCTTCTTCCACGTGCTGCTGTCCCTCACGCCTGCGCCTTCCGGAACTCGCGGACCACCCGCTCGATGAACGTCTTCTCCGACACCGCCTCAACGCGGGACTGCCCCTTCAACCAGGTGCAGTGGTTTCGCAGAGCCCGCAGGTACTCGGGTCGACCCGCCGTCTGCTCCTTCGCGATCACGATGAAGCCGCGTTCCGCGCCACGCGGGATCATGAAGGGGCGCTCGGTCAACCGCCAGGCCAGCCGCACCGGGTTCGTCCACGACTTGACGTCAGCCGCCCACGGCACCTCCACCGGCAGGACATCGCAGGCGTCGAAGTCGGGCCACAACCGTACGGTGACTCCGGCGCGCTCCAGCGCCTTTGCGATCCGTAGCTCCGCACGTCCAGGGCCGGACACGAACATGCGCAGTTCACGGCTCAGCCACACCACACCCTCCGAGGCGGGCAGGCGCTTCCTGATGGACGTAGGCGCTGGGCAGTCCCACTCACCGCACCGGCGTGCACCGTCAACCTGCACGGTCCACAGGTGTCCGCAACCTCCACACACCACCGCCTCGCCGTCGACCAGCGCTTCCGCGGGCGCGGAGCGGTAGGCGTTACGTAGATGGTGAGCGAGTACCGCGTAGCCGGGTTTGGCCATTGTGACCAGCAGTTCCCGCTCCGACATGGCTGGCTTCTCCACCAACAGCTGCCGAAAGCGAACGTAGGCGTCGGGATCGTCGTTCGCCTTGCACACGTCCAGTACGCCGTGGATCAGCAAGCGTTCGCGGATCTCGCCCTCGACGTCTCCACTTACCACCGCCCATTCCAGGCACGCCTTGCTGGGCTTGCCGTCCATCAGAAGCGACTCGTCGTCGTTCAGGCCCTCCACGTCGGGCCGGAAAGGCCACTCCGAGAACGGGCGGTGCGCCCACGCCGCCAAATCCATGACGCTGCGTGGTACTTCCGCCTCGGCCACGACACCCATCGCCGTCAACCGGTCGAGACCGCGTTGCAAGGCTGACGGATACGGCACCGGGAAGGCCCCCTGCCGGTCAAGTTTCTGCGACAGTTCGACAAACCCACTGGCCACAAGGCTGATCGCCACCGTGTTCCACTCGGAAGGCCACGGCCGGGCCGGCTCTGTCGTTTCCTCAGTCGACGACGTGCGTTGCGCCATGCGGGGCAGCATAGGCCTCGCCACCGACAAAAACGGGTCGCCGGACAGCCATCAACCGCGAGAGCTTCACGACAAATAGCCCATTCGGAGCAATCTCCGACTTTAAGTATCAGGAGGGTAGTCCGCGTTGCCCTTATGCCATGAGCCAACTATAAGCGACAAAGGGAGCAAGCATCCGAATAACAAGCCCGGCTGGCGAAGAAGCGACGCAGGTTGACCGGCGACAGCTCCGCCAGCCGGACTCGACCCAAGCCGGGGATCAAGTGGATCCGAACATGATCGGCGTAGCCCTGCGGGTGCGCTCACAGACGGGCTGGAGGATGGTCAGCCAGTGCCGCGATGCGGAAGCCGCCCCGCCGTACCCGCTCCCTACATCCGCTCGGGCCCAATACCTGGATCGCGAAGTACCACGAACCGTGACCTTCGTCAGCCAGATCGGGGCAGGTCCTGTACTGAGCTAAGCGACCACACCGCTTGTACACCACCGGCTCGCCTATCTTGCTCCCTCTCCACTACTACAAGACGGGGCGAATCGGGAAAGCATGACGACACTACAGCTGTAGTTGGATGCATTCGAGGTCTATAAGTCCAGCGTGGGTCAAGGCGTCGATCAAGCTGGCCGTCCGAGTGATGGTTACGTCGTGCACCGAGCCCGGCAGCACTGGCAGGCCCACGCCAGCTCGCCCGCCGGGCTGACTGGCAGCTGCAAGCTTGCCCATGTGCTCCCGACATCTCCAACATGAGGGCCTATCGCTCACCTCTCGCATGACGTGCAGGGATCGGAACTCGGCAGCTCCTGGACCCTCTGATCAGAACACAAAGTGTCCGAGACACCGTACGCTCGCGGCATCATTTGTTGTACGGGGGTTTAGCGGGTTACAACGGGGCTACTGCCATGGATGGGAGCATAGCGAAAGATGCTTCTCAAGCGAGTCACGGTGAGTGGATTTCGGGCAAGCGCCACGAGCCCCATCGAGTGTGAATTCCCCGGGCGGTTCAGCGTCCTCGCGGGCCCCAACAACGCGGGGAAGAGCACGGTCAGCGAGGCCATCTACCTCGCGCATCGCGAGGTCTTTCCCTGGATCGGCCGGTTCCCGGGGTCTCTGCTTGGGGCCACACCCCGCCGAGTTTCCGTCACGTATGAGCAGGCGGGGTCCTCCAGCCCAGGCGCAGGTCCTCTTGACGCACTGCTGGGCGCCCAAGGCGTGGGGACGAGCGGCGCCTCGATCACCTGGTCTCGGCGACTCTTCCGTCGCATGGGACAGGTCGGCAGAGAGTTTGATCATGCTCTTCCGCAAGGAGAGAACTACATCCGGTTGGTTTACCTGCCCGCCGATCGCAACCCCGTCGACGAACTAGCGAGGCGCGAAGCGCGAGTGCTCATCGAACTCCTCCGCGCTCACCAGCAGCGAATCAGCGGACGACGCAGTCTCTACGGCTTGAGGCGCCGGGCTGAGTACCTGCTGGAGGAACTCTCAAAGGACCCTTTGATCCAAGAAGTCGAGGGCAGGATCGGGGAGTATCTCGCGGAGCTATCTGATGGGATCAACCCGCACGTTCCCTTCGTTCGTGGCCAACAAATAGATGATGCGTACCTGGCTCGCGTGCTGGAGTTGCTGCTCGCCGCCACGGACGATCGTATGGAAGCTCACCGGCTGGAGATCAGCAGCCTGGGCTATGTGAACCTGCTCCATATCGCGGTGACGCTAGCAGCCATCCCCGATCTCACTGCTCCGTCAGGCCAGTTGGCAGCATGTGCCGGCGAGGACGGCGATCGCGAAGACACGCCCGAGGATCGAGAGGCGGAACTGGACCCCGAAGCGGAACTTCGGATCGCGGACGAAGAGCGCGAACTGGAGGAGGACGCCTTCTTCCCAACGCCCGCTTTTCACGCGACTGTGGTCATCGAGGAACCTGAGGCACATTTGCACCCCCAACTGCAACACGGGCTTGTCCGCTACCTCCGAGGCATGGTTAAGACTCGCCCCGAGCTCCAGGTTATCCTGACGACCAGCGCGTCCGACATCATCTCCGCCTGTGCACCCACAGAGCTGATCATTATGCGCCAGCTCCGGAACGGCGGACGAGCAACGCGTACGGTGGCTAGCTTGCCCATTGTGGATCGCGACACGGTATTGACGAAGGCGCGCCTTCATATGGACGCGATGCGGTCATCGGCTCTATTTGCCGAGCGCCTCGTCCTTGTTGAGGGCGTCACAGATGTCACGATCCTGCGCCAGTTCGGTAGGTCATGGGCGGGCATGGATCGAAAGAAGCAGTCGTTCGTTAATGCCCTAGGCATCATTCCAATGGGTCACAAAGTCGGCTCATGGGCCGTTCGACTACTGGCGGCCCAAGGCCAGGAAATCTGCGACCGTCTCGCGATCATGCGGGACAGCGATCAGCCCATGGGGCAGGTGCCCACACGCCCTAAGTGGCTCGCAGATCACTCTCCCGACGTTGTTGGATACTTCCCAAGCCATCCAACACTGGAACCCGCCATCGTCAAGGGAAACGAGATGGCCGTGGCTGAGGCACTGACCGCCATCGGTGTCCCCCACCCAGTCCCCATCTCCCCCACCACGATTCACGAGCTTTTTCGCAGCGGTGTGGCAGCGAGTAGGAATAACGGAGTTGCCCTCCCACCAGGTGCCGCCGCGAAAGACAAAGGCGAGTTTGCTCTTCACCTTGCGGCAGAACTTGAGGATCGCATCAACCATGATCCCCAATCAGTTCAAGTGCCGAAACACATGGCCGACCTCTTCGACTTCCTCTATGACCCGAATGTCGCACCGGTGACTGCAGCCAGCCCTGAGCAGGATGGCGGTATCCCGCTGGAAGAGTTCGATCAGCAGCCCCTTGACGACTTCATCTGGACTAGCCTTGTCCAGGATTAGCAGCACGTACCTGACTCGTGAGCAGCTCTCCGCCGTAACATCTAGGAACTCACGTCTTTACATCGAGGCGTCGCCGGGATCAGGTAAGACAGCGGTCGCCGCGGAACGCTTCGGCACGTTGCGCTTCACAACACGACCCGATACGCGCGCGGTGGTCGCCCTTAGCTTCACGCGGGCAGCGGTCGCCGAGCTCAAGCAACGCATCAAGCATCGGTGGGGTGGGACCGCACTAGCCTGGCCCCACCGCGTCGACACGTTCGACGCCTTTCTGCGCGACCTAGTCACGAACCTACTTCGGCGCGGGCTCCTCCAGTGGCCTGGCGGACACCAAGTTCTAACAGTCAGCGACAAGTGGGAGATCTGGGGTATCAAGATCAATCCAAGGAAACCCATCTATCCACATCTCACGATCGCCAATGGCCGGGTCAGCTACCGAGAGACCAGCGTCTTTGCCGAGGCCCTTGCAGATGGACACTGCACACATGAGGAGGTTCGAGCACTTATAACTGCGATTCTTAAAGAGGGAGCGCTATCCAGGGCGATCGCGGACTACATGCTTGACGCCGTTCGGGCGCTCGTAGTCGATGAGGTCTTCGACGGTAACGAACTCGACCTTCAGATCATCCGTCTCGCCTGCGATCTGGGGATCCCAGTGACGCTCATCGGCGACCCGTGGCAGGCCCTGTATGCGTTCCGCGGCGCAACGCCTGCAGAAGTACCAAAGCTAATCGCAGACTTTGGGTTCCTCTCCCACTCGCTGACGAGATCGTTCCGCTTCCGCAGTGCCGCCACCCAAAGCTTGTCCGCCGCAATGCGGTCCGGTATACCGGCGAACGTTCCGTTTATAGAACCAGAACAGCAGATCGATGTGATATTGGCCAGCCGGTGGGAGGACCTATGGGAGGCCGGGCCACACGTGCTGCCGCTTTCCTTCGGCCAACCCACGACCAATGGGATGGCCGCCGCGACATTGCTGCTGAACCATATCACGCGGAAGGTCCTCAATACGTCAGCGGTCTATCTGCACGAGGCTCTAAACCGTCTCGGGCTAGCGCCAGAAACGAATCTGTCTGATGCGATGGACCAAGCGCTAAGTGTGCTGCAACGACCGAATGGAGCGACCGAGGCTGCGTCAGAAGAGATGATTGCCATACTTCGACGCAGCAACGCCCGCCTTCGTTTGCAACGCCCTCATCTTGCGGCGTACATCGAACGTATCCGTCTTCGTACAGCTGCAAATGCTCTCAGCTACATCCCAGGGCTGACGGTCCACCAAGCCAAGGGACAAGAGTGGAATGTCGTCGGCTACAAGGCGACTGAGGACGACCATCGAGCACTCGCCAACGGCCTCCGAAACAACCTCAATGCGCACCGTCGGCTCTACGTCGCGCTCACCAGGGCAAGGCATGCAACGGTGCTGGTGCCGTGATCCTCTGGAGGGAGATCTGTATCGCGATGCCGCCAATGGGAGTCCACGCGGTCCGGAGGAGGGCGAGTACCGACCGGCCTCGAGGCCGGACCAGGCCGGCTGACTGACCCGGTTGTGAGTTTGACCCGGAGAGTCGATTCGCGCGAGCCTGACCCGGAAGGCGGGACGGCAACTGGTCGGAGAGCCTGAAGGGCAGGTGGTCGCCGCCGTGGCATGGCCGTCGAGCACGGTGCCGAGCGCCGCTTCGAGGCACCGGTCCGACGCGTCTGCGTCCTCGCCATCCAGTAGCTGAACGGCGAGCATCGCTTGCATACGGCTGCTCGGTGATTGCTCGTAGGCATTCGATCTGCTGGGAACGCGAGCTCATCACGCAAGCCCAGCCCTACGCAGCCAGGCCGAGATAGCGGACAAACAGCACATAATGCCGATGGTCAAGAACGCGCGGTTGCTCGGTGGTTGCTCGCGTGTACGCAATACAGCACGGCATCCATCATCACTTTCCGACACGACGGCGCGGAGAATTCCGTCTACAACGACACAAAATGTCACTCCGCGACACTGAGCGACACCGAGGGAACCGACTCTAAACACGCGGGGCCATCCTGGCCGATATGCGTACTCTGGCCACTGCGGTCGTCGTCATTCTGGGTCTGCTCTCGACGGTCTGGGTCTGGTTTTCATCGGTCTTCGTCTCCGGCGTCTGCGGGGACGCCGAAGTCTGCCAGAACGTCACCAGCATGCTCATCGTCGTGGGCCCGCCGGCCGACCTTGCCCTGATCGCGCTGGCCGTGTACGCGATCTGGACGGGGGCGACGGCGCGGGCGGTCGTATTCGGGCTCGGCGCGACCGGTTTGTGCGCCGTGGCCTCCGCCTTGCTGGAGTCCGTGGTGCCCTGAGGCGGCGGATGACGAACCGGACGGCGTCGGCGGCGCGCTCGGCGGTGAAGGTGCGTTCCATCTCGACGAACAATGCCGGCGGGCTGCCCCCTGATCAGGTTCGCCGTACCTGCAGCATCGGCTTGAGCGCCACCAGGGCGCCCACGGCGAAGACCGCTGTGGCCAGGTAGATGAGCCCGAGGTGGCCGAGCGTGGCCAGGCCGTACGGGTAGTGCGCGGGAAGCGCGACGGCCAGGGCGAGCACGGGCACCGCGACCGCCGTCACGTACGCCCACCACAGGCCGTGCCGGACCCCGAACCAGGCGAGTGCCGCGGTGGCCAGCCCGGTGGCCGCGATGAACCCCGACACCGCGATGTGCAGGTGCGAGATGTACTCGTACAGATCGGGACTGAACGCACGGATCTGGGGCCGGCCGACGTCGACCTCGGCCGGGCCGATGCCGAGCTCCAGGAACGCGCCCGTGAAGTTGCGGGCGAAGAAGATCACGGCGTACCCGATGAACGCCAGGCCCGCGAGTGCCATGAGCGACGCGCCGAGCCGCAGTGCGCCGGACTCCGCGCCTGTGGCCGCGCGATGTGCGGTGGTCGCCATGGCCGCCCCCTTTCATGGAAGTGCCGCTCAGGGGGAAGCGGTGTCAACCCCTCCATTTTCCCACGTCCGCGGCATGACCGGCAGGTGGTCAGCGGTCGGCGGGGTGCCAGGGGGCCTGATCCCGGGTGGGAAGGGCCGCAGGCTCCACCCGCAGAGCGTAGGCCGGCCGATCGGAGGCGGGCAGGGGGCCGAGGTAGGTGTGGCCGGTCAGGTGGCACCAGGCGGGCAGGTCGATCGGCGCGGCCGGGTCGGTGGCGATCAGATGGACGACGCTGCCGGGGGCCAGGTCGCCGACCAGGCGGCGCAGCTCGATCAGTAGCTGGACGCAGCGGCGGTCGCCGCCGTCCAGAACCACAGGCTCACCTGCGGTGTCGTGGTTCACGTGGCCGCCTTGAGCATCTGCGGACGGCCGGAGACGGTGGCCGGCCCCGGCCCGGCGGCTTGGGTGGGGGGCCTCGGCTGAGCGTTCGCCCCGGGCCGGCGGATCCGTCGGTTCGCGTCGTCTGCCGCCGGCCGACGCCTTGCCGACGGAGGCGGACGCCTCGAACGGCTCCGTCGTGGCCGCTCTGTCACCCATCGACGTTCCCCCGTAAATCTACGAAATAGCGTAGGAGATGGTGATTGAGGGGGCAACACGGTGATCCCGGCTGCTGACCGGCGGGCTCCCCGTCGCCGACGGCGGGCGGCATCGGCGGCCACGTCGGCGGTGGCGATCACCGACCCCAGGCCGGCCCGCGAGGCGACCGGGGGTGCTCATCTGCGACTCCCGGAGGGACCACAGGTCGAACCCGTCCGGGGCGTACGTGCCGCACGGCGTCTGCGCCGCTCTTCGACCACGAACGGTCCCGCACCTTTTCCGGCACGCGCGGTTGACGATCCACGCCACATCCAGCACTTCGAATTACTATTTTGGGCCTTAAATGTTCATCTTTGATAATTGATAAACCCATTATGGGGCCAGTGATACGGTCGGGGTATGAGCCCCACCGCATCGCCGCAGTCCGGAGAGGGGGAGCACACCCGGCGCGTCATCCCGAGCGCGGCCGTCTCGGCACCCGCCCGTGACCGCGCGGTGACGCTCGCCGACGTCGCCGAGGCGGCCGGCACCGGCCGCGGCACCCCGCACCGTCGCCACCCCGGCCGCGGCGAGCGCGCCGCGGCGGCCGGCACCGGCCACCGGACCCGTCCCGTGACCATGGGACCGGCACCCGCGGCCGCACGCGCCCCCCGGCGAGGCTGATGCCCTCCCTCGACGTCACCCAGTGGGCGGTGGTGCTGCTCTCCCTGTTCCTGGTCGGCTTCTCCAAGACCGGCGTCTCCGGCACCGGGACGGTGGCGGTCGCCCTGTTCGCCCTCGTCCTGCCGACCAAGCAGTCCACCGGCATGCTGCTGCCGCTGCTGCTCGTGGGCGACGTGGTCGCCGTGGCCTCCTACCGCCGCCACGCGGACTGGCCCAGGTTGCTGCGGCTGTTCCCGTGGGTGGCCGCGGGGGTCGTCGTCGGCGCCGTCGTCGTCCGCTGGGTCGACGACGACCAGATGAGACGGCTCATCGGCGGGATCCTGCTGGCGATCACCGCCGTCCATCTGTGGAACCGCCGCCGCGGTCCCGACGCCTCACTCGCCCACCACCGGCCGGTGGCCGCCCTGGCAGGACTGTTCTCCGGTTTCGCCACCATGACGGCCAACGCGGCAGGACCGATCATGGCCCTGTACCTCCTCGCGGCGGGCCTGCCGATGCTGGGCTTCCTCGGCACCAGCGCGTGGTTCTTCCTGACGATCAACGCCTTCAAGGTGCCGTTCAGCGCCGCGCTCGGCCTCATCACCCCGGCCACCCTCGTCTTCGCCGCGCTCACCGCCCCTGCCGTCCTGGCCGGGGCGGTGGCCGGGCGCACGGTCGTCGGTCACATCGACAGGACATGGTTCGAACGGATCACCCTGGCCTTCACCGTCCTCGCAGCGCTACGCCTCCTGCTCTGAACCGGGCGCGGTGGGTGCCGGACTCCACGGCGAGACCGACGCCCTCCACGGGCCGTGTCCCACACCTGCCGCGCCACGGCCGTGCTCAGCGGAGGGTCGGCACCTCGCCGCACTCCGCCCGTTCCACCTCCGCCCCGCGCAGGCCCGCGACCCACGGATCGGCGATCTCGGCGAGCTCGGTGGCGCCGGGCGGTGTGCGGCCGAGCCCTATCGCGAACCGGGTCAGTCCCGGCCCGGTCTCGAACGGCCGGGGCCACGCGTGCGAGTCCCGCACCCCGGCACGTTCCATGGAGGTGAGCAGCCCACGCACCCGGCCCCGGACGCGACCCACGGCCACGCCGAGTTCCTCCGCCGACCTCGCCCGTACGGTCACGATCGCCCACGCCGCGTGCCGCCGGTGGAGCGGCGGCGGCGACAGCAGGCCGGGCCGGGGGTCCCGGCCGGTCTCCGCCGCCGCTTCCACGATCTCCCAGGCGTCGTAGAGCTCCTGCGTCAGCAGGTCACGCCCACCGGCGCCGACCTGATCGCTGCACAGGCGGATCGGGGCCGTAGGGGTCATGATCTGCACGGCCGCGCCGGAACCCCCGTCCGGTGGCCCGTCCTGCCCCTGCGGCGAGGCGTCCGGCCGGAGCTCGATCGGCCGGCGCCAGTCCCAGGCGGCCCACCCGCCGAAGAAGTGCCGGAGCAGCTCGTCCGGTGGGAGGTCGCCGGCCTCGCGCACCGTCCGCGCCACCAGGATGGTCCAGGCCAGGCCCGGCAACCCGCCGAACGGCGCCGAGTCCAGTCCCCGTGCCTTCGCCCACGCCTTCACCTCACGGGCCAGCCCGACGAATCCGGTCCGGCTCGCGCCGACCGCGGCGAGCACCGCGTCCGCGTCGCTGACCGCGCTCAGCGCGATCGCGGAAGCCTCGTCCAGCCCGGCACGGAGGGACACCGCCTCGGCGGGGGCGATGTCCGCCGTCGCGACGAGGGTCAGATCGACGTCCAGGCCGGTGTCCGGGCCGGCGATCCGCAGCCGCAGTCCGGGCACCCGCGCGCCGACCACGCGCCGTACCCCGGTCGCCTCCGGTAGCGCCGCCTTCACCCGCCCCTCGACGTCCGCGAGGTCGGCCGCTCCCGGCAGCGCCACCACCAGGTCCAGGTCCGCGCCGGGCAGCTCGCAGCCCAGGCGCCGCGACCCGGTGACGTGGACGGCCCCTTCCGGCAGCGCGTCCCGCAGCCGCTCCACGACCTCCCGGGCCCGCTCGGCCCGGCGGCGCTCCCCCGCCCCGGGACCGCCCCGCGCCGGAGCGCGCGTCCCGGCCCCCGGGCCGTCCTCGGGAGCGCGCGCCGCATCTTCGCGGACCGCCTCGGGAGCGCGCGCCGCATCTTCGCGGACCGCCCCGCGGGCACCGGACACGTCCGTCCCGTGCCAGGTCCGGCGGGTCGTCCCGGCATCGAGCTCATGGTCGAGCCAGCGCACCTCACCCGTCCCCAGTGCGACGGTCGCCCGGGGCCGCATGGGCTCCGCGCCCCGGCGTGACAGCAGGACCAGCTCGCCGACGTGCGCGGACCTGCCGCCGAGCCGCGCCGCGCAGTCCGCGACGAGCCGCTCCGGATCCCGCACCTTTCCCAGGGTCAGGTGCGGGGTGTAGCCCTCGGCGCGGCCCCGGCAGTGCGGGAACCGGCGCTCCAGCGCGTGGCGCAGTCCGGCCCACGGTTCCGGCCCCGCCGCGGCCGGGTCGAGCCAGACCGTGGAGCTGTCACGGTGCGGGAAGGCACGCACGCCCTGGAGACGGGCGGTGAACGGGGCGATCTCGGCCGCGGCGGCGGCCAGGAGCGGCGCCGCCTCCACGAAGTCGGATTCCGGGACGAAACCCAGCATCACCGTGACATGCGGCGGCCACCTGTCGACCTGCGGGTCATGCTTCCGGCGGATCTCCTGGATCGCCGGCCAGAGCTCCTCCGGCGGGATCCAGGCCACCGCCGTCCGTGCCGTCGGCCGCGCGTCCAGGGTGCCGGGGAACCCGGAGGATCCGGCGGTTCCGTGCTCGCTCCCGCCGATGACGACGTCCACGGCGACGCCGTAGTGGTCCGACACGAACAGGCCGTCCGGGGTCGCGGGAGAGTCGCCCCGCACGACCGCGGCGGTGGCCCGCAGATCGTGACCACGCAGCAGTACGCGGTCAAGACGGGACGCGCGGCCGGAGAGCGAGGAGATCGCCGCCAGCGGATTGACCTGCGGGTCGAAGGTCGGGGTCAGGTCGCCGGGCCCGTGGACCTCGGTCCAGGCGTCCCGCAGGCCGAGCACCCCGGTGGGCCCGCTCCCGCCGTCGTTGAAGTCGCCCAGCAGGATGACGTCCCCGTCCACACCGGCCAGCACCTCGGCGAGCCGGGAAAGCTCGGCCTCGCGCCGGGCGGGACCGTTGTCGGTATGGTCGCTGGTCAGGTGCGTGGTGGCCACCACGATCGGTCCGGCGGCGGACTCCACGGTGACGGCCGTGACGGTCTTGTGCGGGCCGAGGACATGCCGGCCGGCCTCCCGCACCGGCAGGCGGCTGAGCAGCAGGAGCCCGCTGTCGTCGTCGATGTCCCGGCCCACCGGGTCGGTGCCCAGCGTGTAGCCGGAGCGGACCCACCGGGCGCGCAGCAGCATGCCGAGCAGTTCGGTTTCGACCTCCTGCAGCGCGATGACGTCCGCGTCGGCCCGCTCCAGCGCCTCCAGCAGCAACGGCCTGCGCCGGGCGGTGTCGATCCGGGCGCTGTCGTAGCGGTCCCACAGGGTGTTCCAGGTCAGCACGCGCAGGCGGGCCGCCGTCGGCGCCCGCCCGGCCGGTACCGCCTCCGCGGGACGCCAGCCCGTGACCGGGTCCCACGCGAAGGGCGTCCCGGCCGCGAAGAACGGCGCCCGGAGCCTGCGCGGATCCCGCGCCCGGCCGGCCTGCGAGACGTCGATGCGGTCCAGGCCCGTCGACCGGTCCCAGACCACCTCGCCGTCCGCCTCGACGAACAGGATCCGGTGCCAGGGGATGTCGCCCCCGGGGACGAACGCGGACAGCGGCACACGCTTGGGAGCGGCTCCGCGCACGTTGATCCCCAGGACGAACCGCGCCGGGTCGAAGCGCGCGTCCCAGCGGATCCGGTGGTAGATCTCCTCGCTCGTCCGCATGCTTACTCCTCCTCGCCGTCGAGAGCCCCGGCGACGTCGCGGACGTCCCCCTCCGATCCGATGTACCAGGTGCGGTGCGCCTCCCCCGGGTAGGGCGGGGAGAACCGGTGGAGCTGGGCGGTGAGCACCTCCGGCGGCACCCGGTGCGCACGGTCGGCGTTACGCCTGGTCAGCACGTCGTCGGGGACCAGCATGACCGCGTGCGTCGTCAGCGCGTCGCGGCGGCGGGCCACGGCGTGCACCAGGGAGCGCTGGTGTTTGTTCAGTGCCGTGGCGTCCCAGACGACGGTCCCGCCACCCGCCAGAAGCGTGTCGAGGCGGTGCAGGCCCTCGCGGAGGATCTCCGGATTGGCCCGCTGGTCCGCGCGGGATCCCCGGGCCTGGCGCAGGTCGTCGAGGGAGACGACGGCGTCGGTTCCCGGCAGGTTCCGGGCGAAGGTGCTCTTCCCGCTGCCTGACGGCCCCACCGTGATGACGAGCCGGGGGAAGTCGCCGGAGCGCCACCGCCAGCTGAACGCCAGGGCCTCCTCGGCCGTGGCGATCCGGCCCAGCGCGTAGGCTTCCCGCGCCTCGGCCCAGCACCGGTCCGCCGCCTCCGGATCCCCCTCCTCGCCGGTCTGTCCCGCGCCCACCGCACCGGGACGCCCCTCCTCGCCCGCCGCGCCGGGGGCGCGTCCGCGGAGCGCCCGGCGCAGGCCCGCGCGCAGCGGCCTCAGCGGGGCCTCGCCGAGCAGCCCGGCCTCCTCGGCGTGGAGCTCCGACCAGTCGACCTGCTCGCGCGCCTCGGCGGCGTCGCCGTCATCGCGCCCGGCCAGGACCGCGGCGGCGACCGCGTGCAGGACTCCCAGGTCGGCCGCGACGGCCAGCCGTACCAGACCGGTCCTGCGCGCCTCGTCGGGAAAACGGCGGTGCAGGACGGCGTGCAGCTCGACCAGGTCGGCGACCCGCCGCGCCAGGGGCATGCCGAGGGGGGCCACCAGCCGGGGCGCCAGCCAGGCCCGGTGTGTGCCGTGCAGCAGGGCCGCCAGCACACCCGCCAGCCGGGCGTCCCCCGACCGGCCCAGCAGGTCCAGCCGGGCGGAGGCGTCGGCCACGGCCGCCCCGGCGCGCTCGGCGGCGGGTCCCGCCGCGGCGGGACCGCGGAGGTCGCCGGTCGTCATCCCCATGGCGGTGAGGAGCGCCGAGACGTCCGGACCGGCTCCCGACCGCACCTCCCACAGCGCGGCGGCCGGACCCAGGCCGTTCTCGACGACGGGCGCGAGCATCCAGTGCTGGTCCGTCTGCACATGTCCGGGCCGTACCCATTTGGCCACGCGGTGCGCGAACTCCTCCCGGCGGAACCCTTCGACGGTCCGTACGACGTACCCCTCCTGCCGCGAGGTGTCCGGGCGCAGGGCCCGCAGCGCCCGCTCGTCGAAGGTGCCGCGCCACAGTACCCGCGGGACGGGGACCCCCAGCCGCCGGGTGAAGCGCACGGTCCGGTCCCAGTCCAGGCAGTGGTCTCCGTCCCAGACGGAGAAGGCGTAGAACCAGCTCTCCAGATCCCGGTACCCGATCGAGTGCCGGGCGTGCAGGTTCTCCCCGCACACCCGCCAGCCCGGCGGGATGGCACGGGCGATCCTGCCGTGCAGGGCCTTGACCCACGCGCGGGACGGATGGTGCCCCGAGTCCAGCGAACGGGCGTGCAGCCCGTCCGGATACATGGTCGTGTTCTCCCCGTCGAGCTTCTCGGTGACGACGACCTCCCGGCCCACCAGCCCGGCCAGGCCGCCGGCGCGCACGTCGTCCGAGGTCGCCCCCGGCGACCAGGGCAGGTGGGGAGTGCGGGGGTAGTGCACTCGCATGATCTGCTCCCGGGAACGTCGTGGCGCTCCGGTGACTGTAGGGGGAACGGGCAGGGCGAATCCACCGGATAATCCCGGTACGAACCGGCACCCCGCCCTTCTCCCCGGCGGATCACCCAGGTGATCGCCGCGTCGCCTCGCCCACCCGGACCAGGCCCTGTTCGTAGGCGAAGACCACCGCCGCCACCCGGTCACGCAACCCGGTCTTGGTCAGCACCCGCGACAGGTGGGTCTTCACCGTGGCCTCGGACAGGTGCAGTGCCTCGGCGATCTCCGCGTTCGACCGGCCCCACCCGACGTGCGTCAGCACTTCCCGCTCGCGGTCGGTGAGGCGCTCCAGGGCCGCCCCGCCGCCGGGCGGAACGCTCAGGAAACGCTCGATCAGCCGCCGGGTCACCGCCGGTGCGAGCAGCGCCTGCCCGCCGGCGACGGTCCGGACGGCCTCGGCGAGCTGGCCCGGCGGGGCGTCCTTCAGCAGGAAACCGCCCGCGCCCGCGCGCAGCGCCTCGTACACGTACTGGTCGAGGTCGAAGGTGGTGAGCACCAGCACCGCCGGGGCGTCGGGCTCGCCGCGGATGCGCCGGGTGGCCTCGATCCCGTCCATCTTGGGCATCCGGATGTCCATCAGCACCAGGTCGGGACGGAGCCGCCGCGCGTCCGCCACCGCCTCGGCGCCGTCCGCGGTCATCCCCACCACCTCGATGTCGGGCTGGACGCCGAGCATGGCCGACAACCCCGAGCGCGCCAGCGCGTGATCGTCGGCGATCAGGACACGGATCACCCCGGCCTCCTCTCTGTGTACAGCGGCGGGTCGGAATCCTCCGCTTTCGGGCGGGCGGAGAATGTCACTGCGGCTCCACGGGCAGCCGGAGACGGACGGCGTACCCGCCGTCCCCCGCGCGACCGGCGTGTAGCGCACCGCCATAGAGGCGGGCCCGCTCGCGCATTCCGACCAGGCCGTGCCCGGGGGCGGTGGGCGGCGGCTGACGGGTTCCGGGCGCGTTGACGACCTCCAGGCCGAGTTCCGTTCCGCCGTAGGTCACCCGTACCTCGGTGTCGGCCGCACCCGCGTGCCGCCGGACGTTCGTGAGCGCCTCCTGGACGATCCGGTAGGCGGTGAGCTCCAGCCCGGCCGGCAGCGGGCGCCGGTCGCCCTGCTCGACCAGGCGCACCGGCAGCCCGCTCGTGCGCACCTGCTCCACCAGTTCGGGCAGCCGGTCCAGGGTGGGCTGCGGCGCCAGCCCGTCGTCGCCCTCGTCGCGCAGTGCCTCCAGCAGGTGCCGCATCTCCACCAGCGCCTCGCGCGCCGTCCCCGCCACCGCGTCCATGTGCTCACGTGCCCGTTCCGGGTCGAGGGCGCCGAGCTCGCGCGCGGCCCCGGCGTTCACCGCGATGATCGACAGCGAGTGCGCGACCACGTCGTGCAGCTCGCGCGCGATCCGCAGCCGCTCGGCGGCGACCGCCTCCCTGGCCTCCTCGCGTGTGCGTTCCTCGGCGTTGCGCAACTGGACCTCCCGGCGGCGCAGCAGCAGACCGGACGTCCACGCGCCGGTCACGAAGAAGACCATGACCAGCCCCGATCCGAGGTCCGGCTCGGGGCTGTAGAACCGCAGGATGATCGCGACGGCCATGCCCCCGACCGCGACGACCCACGCCGCGACCGCCGCCACCAGGGTCCGCACGTGCAGCGCGGCCGAGAACGCGGCCACCAGGATCGTCGGGAACGGCGCGACGGTGGTCGGCGGCCCGCCGGCGGTGACCACCCGCGCCAGCAGCGCGGCCACCGTGACCCCCAGCACGAGCAGCGGCACGTGCCGCCGGAACACCAGGGGCACCGTCATCACCAGGGCGAACGGTATCTCGACCCAGAGCGGGTCCGGGCCCGCGGGCAGCACCTCCGCGACGGCCCAGGCGGCCAGCAGCGCGGCGAGCACCAGGTCCGAGCGGAGCGGGCGCCGGGGCACCCGGGCGAGCTGCGCGAGGGGATCCACACGGAGAACCGTACTGCCCGATCGGGGCGGGGGCGTCAGCCGTCCGAGGTAGCCGGGTCAGCTTCCGGTGGTAGGTGATCGAGCCCTCCGCCGGACGCGCCCGGACCTCGGCGCCGTCTACCGTCGCGCCGTGACCTCGAACGAAACAGCGCCTCGTGGGCGCACCTCAGCGGGTTTTGCGACGATGGCGGGCGGCCTGGCCATGGCCGTCATGGGAGTGATGCAGGCGGTACGGCCCGATGACGACGAGCCCGAGATCCTCGGGGAAGAACATGTCATCCTCGGGTTGTTCGCGGTCTCGCTGCTCCTGCTCATCCCCGGCTTCCTCGCGCTGGCTCGCCATGGCACCCGTGTCGCTTTCGGTGCGGCCGTCGCCGTCTCGGTCGGTCACGTCCTGCTGGCGTTCGGCTCCACGGCGTCCAACCTGAACGGCATCGACTACCCGTGGTTCGGCGCCGTGGCCATCCCGGCGAACCTGGCCATGCTCGTCGGGGCGATCGTGATGGCGGTGTCGCTGTGGCGGTCCGGACGGGTTCCCCGCCTCGTCGCGGCGCTCCTTCCGGTGCTGTGGATCTGCGAGATCATCCTGTCCCAGGACGGCGGAGGGCTGATCACCGGCGTCTACTGGCTCGTCGTGGGCCGCCTGATCGCCTCCGGCACCCTGGAAGGCGCCGCCCTGGCCAGGTCCGGCCGGGCGTGAACCGCGGCGCTCGCCGGGCGGCGCGGCGAGGCGGGGGACGGGCCGGGACGCCGCGCCGTCATGCGCCGGCCGCACCGTCCGGGCCGGACGTCTCGACCGCGTTCAGCCTGCGCCGCAGGTGGGCCCGTTCGGGTTCGGTGCCGGCGAGGTCGAGCGCCTCCCGGTAGGCCGCCGCGGCCTCGTGGCGTCGGCCGAGCCGGTGCAGCAGGTCCGCCCGGGCGGCCGGGTAGGGGTGGTAGCCGCGCAGCCGAGGCTCGCCGGCCAGTTCGTCGAGCAGCGCCAGGCCCGCCTCCGGGCCGTCGCGCATCGCCACGGCCGCGGCCCGGTTCAGCGCGACGACCGGGGACGGCGCCAGCGCGAGCAGCACGTCGTAGAGCGCCACGATCTGCGGCCAGTCGGTGGTCGCGAGGTCCGCGGCCTCGTCGTGCAGGGCGGCGATCGCCGCCTGCACCCCGTACGGGCCGGGCGGCCCGCCGGTCAGCGCGACCGGCACCAGGCCACGGCCCTCGTCGATCATCGTGCGATCCCAGCGGCCGCGGTCCTGCTCATCGAGCAGGACAAGCTCGCCGCCCGGACCGGTCCGGGCGGCACGGCGCGCGTGGATCGACAGCATCAGCCCGAGCAGGCCCGCGACCTCACGCTCGGCGGGCAGCAACCGGCGCAGGATCCGCGCCAGCCGGATGGCCTCCTCGGCGAGGTCGAGCCGTTGCAGGTCCGGGCCCGAGCTGGCCGCGTAGCCCTCGGTGAAGATCGAGTAGATGACCTGGAGGACCACCGGCAGCCGTTCGGGTAACTCGTCCGGGCCGGGCACGCGGAACGGGATGCGGGCTTCGCGGATCTTCTTCTTCGCCCGCACGATCCGCTTGGCCATCGCCGCGGACGGGACGAGAAAGGCCCGCGCGACCTCGGGTGTCGTCAACCCGGCCAGGCAGCGCAGGGTCAGCGCCGCGCGGTCCTCGGCGGGAAGAGCCGGGTGGGCGCAGGTGAAGAACAGTTGCAGCCGCTCGTCGGGCAGGTCGCCGGCGGCGTCCGCGGGTGGAGCGGGGGCGGCCCGCTCCACCTCCACCTGCATGACGGCGAGCCGGGCGGCGTAGGTCTTGTCCCGCCGCAGCCGGTCGACGGCCTTGCGTCGTGCCGTGGTCATCAGCCAGGCCCCGGGCCTGGACGGAACGCCTTCGGCCGGCCAGTGCGCCAGGGCCGCCTCGATCGCCTCGGAGGCGACCTCCTCGGCCAGGTCCAGGTCGCCGAAGCGGCGGACCAGGGAGGCCAGTAACCGGCCGCGTTCCTCCCGGAACATCGCCTCCACGGTCGACTCCACAGACGTCACGATGTCGCCGGCCCGCTCGTCCATCGCCGTCAGACGTCGAACTCGGCGACCGGCCGCACCACGACCGATCCGCCGTCGCGGGCCCCGGGGCAGCGGGCGGCCCAGTCAAGCGCGACGTCGAGGTCCGGCACGTCGATGACGTAGTAGCCGCCGAGGATCTCGCGCGTCTCGGCGAACGGCCCGTCCGTGGTGATGATCCGGTCACCTGCCGGGCCGACCCGGACGGTCGTGGCGGTGGTCAGGTCCGCCAGCGAGTGCGAGGCGACCAGGATCCCGGCCTCCTGCACGGTCTTGTCGTAGGCGATCCAGTCCTCGAACGAGCACTGGGGCGCATCGGTCGTCGCGGCACTGTGGATCAGCAGCATGTACTTCACGGTTCGACTCCTGTGTGTCCTGTTGTGTCATGTTCTCGCGCGGCGAGGTCGCCGTATGCCATGACGACGAACGGGACGCGGCCATATGGACACACCCGTGAAGACTTTCTCACCGGGCCCGCCGCGGCGGCCGGGGGGGCGACTCCCCCGGCCCGGCGCCCGGCGCCGTACCCGCCGCGGCGTGTTCACCGCGCTGCACCCGCCGCGGCGTGTCCTCCCGCGTGGCCTCATGCCGGGCGGAGTCACCGCCCGTGCCGGTGCCCGTCGGCCTCCCGTTCCGTCTCCGCGGAGAGGGACGCGCGGCGGGCGGCGACGGCCCGGCGGGTCTCCTCGGCGATCAGGTCGGCGTTGATCGCCGCGGCGGCGCGCACCCCCGCACCGGCGGCGCCGATGACCTGCTCGGTCAGGGCGGCCACGTTGCCGGCCACCCACACTCCGGGGACGGCGGTCGCCCCGGTCGCGTCGGCGGCGATGTGGCTGCCGATCACGTGTCCGTTCACCTCCTGCTCGGTCGCCTCAAGGCCCAGGCCGGTGAGGACGTCGGCGCGGGCGACGAAGCGCGGGGTCACCGCGAGAGCCCGGCAGGGGATCACCCGGTCGTCGGCCAGGCGTACGCCGGTGAGCCGGTCGTCCGTCACCTCCAGCGCCGTCACGTGCCCGTCCAGCACGGCGATGTCGCGGGCTGCCAGCTGTTCGTACCCGTCGCGGCCGAGTTCGGGCGCGGTGTGCAGGAAGAAGGTCACGTCCTTGCTCCACTGCCGCCACATCAGGGCCTGGTGGACCGCCAGCGGCCCGGTGGCCAGGATGCCGATCGCCTGGTCGCGCACCTCCCAGCCGTGGCAGTACGGGCAGTGCAGCACCTCGCGTCCCCAGCGCTCCGCCAGGCCGGGTATCCGGGGCAGTTCGTCGACCAGGCCGGTGGTCACCAGCAGCCGGTCCGCCAGGACCGCGGACCCGTCGTCGAGGACGACGCGGAAGCCCCCGCTCTCCGGGCGCTCGGCTGCCGTGACGTGGCCCGTCACGATCTCGCCGCCGTAGCCGGTCACCTCCGCGCGGCCCGCGGCCAGCAACTCCGCGGGGGGCGTGCCCTCACGCGTCAGGTAGGAGTGGACGCCGGCCGCCGGAGCGTTACGCGGCCGGCCGGCGTCGATCACCAGCACCGAGCGTCGTGCCCGGGCCAGGGTCAACGCCCCGCTCAGCCCGGCGGCGCCGCCGCCGACGACCACGACGTCGTAGCGCTTTTCCTCGCCGCCGGGGGCGGCGGTCATCATCTGTTCTGTTTGTACGGTCATGTCCGGTACCTCCGTTCACGGAGATGATCCGCCCACACCCGGAAGTTTGACAAAGCTCCTTGCCGAATCAGCAAACAGAGAGATGCGGACGACGACCTCACGGATCTCGCGGGCGCGCTGACCCTGACCGCCGTGGCCCCGCGGCCGGGAGCGCCACCGCGGCGCCCCCGGCCGTCGGCCGGCTTCCGCACGACCGCTCGGCCCCGGCGGCCTCTGTGATCGCGGTCCTCGCGGTCGTACGGCGAGTCCCTACCGTTGGGTGACGTAGTCGCGGAGATGCACGGCGGTGAGGGACGTTCCGGTGTCGACGAGTTCGGCGGGGGTGCCGGTGAAGACGACCTGTCCGCCGTCGTGGCCGGCGCCCGGACCGAGGTCGATGATCCAGTCCGCGTGGGCCATCACGGCCTGGTGGTGCTCGATGACGATGACCGTGTTGCCGTCGTCGACGAGGCGGTCGAGCAGGGCGAGCAACTGGTCCACGTCGGCGAGGTGCAGGCCGGTGGTCGGCTCGTCCAGAACGTAGGTCGTGCCGTTCTTCGCCATGTGGATGGCGAGCTTGAGCCGTTGCCGTTCGCCGCCGGACAGCGTGGTGAGCGGCTGGCCGAGGCCGAGGTAGCCGAGCCCCACCGCCCCGAGGCGGTCGAGGATCACCCGGGCCTGACCGGTGGGGAAGAACTCGCGGGCCTCGGTCACCGACATGCCGAGGACCTCGCTGATGTTCTTGCCGCGCAACTGGTACGACAACACCTTCGGGGTGAACCGCTTCCCCTCGCACTCCTCGCACACCGCGGCCACCTCGGCCATCATGGCGAGGTCGGTGTAGATCAGGCCGATGCCCTTGCACGCGGGGCAGGCGCCCTCGGAGTTGGCGCTGAACAGACCGGGCTTCACACCGTTGGCCTTGGCGAACGCCGACCGGATCGGGTCGAGCAGCCCCGTGTACGTCGCCGGGTTGCTCCGGCGGGAGCCGCGGATCGGCGACTGGTCGGCGACGACCACGCCGTCCTGCCCGGCGACGTACCCGTGGATCAGGGAGCTCTTGCCGGACCCGGCGACGCCGGTGATGACGGTGAGCACGCCGAGGGGGATGTCGACGTTCACGTCCCGCAGGTTGTGCAGGGAGGCGTTCCTGACCGGCAGGTGCCCGTCGGGGCGGCGCGCCTTCTCGCGCAGCGGCACGCGGTGGTCGAGGTAGCGGCCGGTCAGGGTGCCGGACTTGCGCAGCCCGGCCAGGTCGCCGGCGAAGCAGATCCGGCCGCCCGCCGTACCGGCACCGGGGCCGAGATCGACGACGTGGTCGGCGATCCGGATCGTCTCCGGCTTGTGCTCCACGACGAGCACCGTGTTGCCCTTGTCGCGCAGCTGGAGCAGCAGGTCGTTCATCCGCCGGATGTCGTGCGGGTGCAGCCCGGCCGTGGGCTCGTCGAAGACGTACGTGACGTCGGTCAGGCTCGAACTGAGGTGCCGGACCATCTTCACGCGCTGGGCCTCACCGCCGGACAGCGTGGAGGACTCCCGGTCGAGACTCAGGTACCCGAGGCCGATCCCGGCCAGCGAGTCCAGCGTTTCGCGGAGGGTCTCCAGCACCGGCCCGACGGAGGTGTTCCGGATGCTCCGGACGAACTCGGCCAGGTCGTCGATCTGCATGGCCGAGCACTGCGTGATGGTGCGGCCGTCGATCATGGCGGACCGGGCGGCCTCGTTCAGCCGGGAACCGTCGCAGGCGGGGCAGGTGGCGAGTTTGACCGCCCGGTCGGCGAACGCGCGCGCCTGGGGCTGCATCGACTCCCGGTCCTTGGCGAGATAGAGCCGCTTGACCTTGATGACGAGACCTTCGTAGGTGAAGCTGTTCGACCCGACCTTCACCTTGGTGGCGGGCTTGTGGAGGAAGTCCTCCCACTGCTCGGGGGTGTAGTCCTTGAGCTTGCGGGTGGGGTCGACGAGGCCGGAGTGCGCCATCACCTGCCAGTACCAGTTGTCCACTCCGAACCCGGGGACTTTGATCGCCCCGTCGTTCAGCGACAGCTCCCTGTCGACCAGCTGGTCGATGTCGATCTCGGAGACCTTGCCGAGCCCCTCGCACTCCGGGCACATGCCCTCGGCCCTGTTGAAGCTGAAAACGGAGGGCGGGCCGACGTGCGGGGTGCCGATCCGGCTGAACATGATCCGTAACATGGTGTGGGCGTCGGTGACGGTGCCCACGGTGGAACGGGCGTTGCCGCCGATCCGCTCCTGGTCGACGATGATCGCCGCGCTCAGGTTGCGCAGCGAGTCGACGTCCGGGCGGCCGAGACTCGGCATGAAGTTCTGGATGAACGCCGTGTAGGTCTCGTTGATCAGTCGCCGCGACTCGGCGGCGATCGTGTCGAAGACGAGTGAGGACTTGCCGGAACCGGAGACCCCGGTGAACACGGTGAGCCGTCGTTTGGGGATGTCCAGGGAGACGCCGGTCAGATTGTTCTCCCGGGCGCCGCGGACCTGGATGAGATCGTGGCTGTCCGCTGCGGTGTGATCCGATCTGCGGAGATCGTCAGGGTGCTGAACGCTGCTTTCCTGGTGGTTGGGGACCACGGAACCCTTCCATCCTCGACTGATGATTTATGCTGCAAGGAGGTAACCGGGCAAGCCTACAACGGCTGTTGCACGGCTTTTCTCCGTCGCGTATCCACGCTCGAACCGGACTCGCGCCGCGCCATCCGGCGCAGCATGACAGGCGCCACCGCGCACCCGGCGATCGCCCATGCTTCGCATGCGCGTCGGAGCGGTGGCCGCCCACCTCGGTGCGCGCGCGTCCGCCCCGCGTCTCCGGGAGTCCGCCGGCCTCCTGACCCCCGGACGCGACCCGGGCACCGGGTACCGCCGCCTCAGCCCGGCCGGCGGCCGCGCAGGAACCCCGGGCGGCGGCCGCGCAGGAGGAAAAGGACGGCCGTGACCACGATCGCACCGGACATGACCGGCACCCAGTCGCCCAGCCGGACGTACGGCGTCTCCTCACGGGAGAGCGGCACGTCGACCACGAAGGTGCCGCGATACCCGGGCGGGACCCACGCCAGCATCCTGCCTCGCGCGTCGAACGCCGCCGAGGTCCCGTCGAGCTCCACCAGCACCGCCGGGCGGCCGGACTCCACCGCGCGCACGGCCTCGAAGCCGGCCTGCTGGGAGTGCGCCCAGCTGCCGTGGAACGTGGTGAGCGAGCCCTGCACGATGGTGATGTCGGCGCCCAGGCGGGCGAGGCCGCGTCGCATGTCGGGGAAGGTCGACTCGTAGGAGATCAGCGGGCTGACCTTCGTACCGGAGACGTCCAGCGTCGTCAGCCTGTCGCCGGCGGACCGGTCCTGCTCGGGGGCCCCGGTGTAGTCGGCTATCCAGCCGAGCAGCGGTCGCAGCGGTATGTACTCGCCGAAGGGCGCCAGCCGCTGCTTGGCGTACGTGGCCACGATCCCCTCGCCGGTGTACTGGTAGGTCGACTTGGTGACCTGCCCGGACGGGTTACGGGCGTCCACGTTGACCAGCAGGTCGCTACCCGCCTCGGCGGCGGCCCGGCGCAACCGGCGATCGACGTCGGGCCGCTGCGCGGGGTCGAGCCCGACGCTGCTCTGACCCCACACGATGACGTCGTGGTCGAGTCCCGCGAGTTCACGGGTGAGCCGCAGGTGAGCGGCGATGCGCTGTTCCGGGCCGGGGACGATGCCGGTCTGCACGCCCGCCACCCGCATGTCGCCGGTCACCACCGGCTCCGGCCGGAGCATCCCGTAACCGACCGCGGCCGCGGCCAGGGCGACGGCGGCTCCCCCGCCGGCCAGCCGGGTCCGGAGCACGGCGCCGGGGACCAGCGCGGCGGCGACTCCGGTGTTGACGGCGACCAGCAGGAAGCTCAGCAGCCACACCCCGCCGAGGGCGGCGACGGCGAGCACCGGCTGCGCCGTCCACTGGCTGAGGCCGAGGAGCCCCCACGCCCCGCCCAGGTGCTTCCAGGAGCGCAGTGCCTCCGCGGTCACCCACACCGAGGGCAGCACGAGCATCGCCACCAGCACCCTGGCGGGCGAGGCCCGCCGGAGCAGCCCGTGGGCGGCAAGCCCGAAGGGCACCCACACCAAACCGACCACCCCGGCCGCCGCCACGGAGAACACCCCCAGGTAGGGAAGCACCCAGTGGTGCAGCGTCACGAAGAAGCCGCCCGCCGCGAACCAACTGCGCCAGGCCGCCTCCCGGAAAGATCCCGCGCGGGCCAGGAGCAGCAGAAGGGGAACGAGCCCCACCCACGCCCACCACCACGCGTTGACGGCCGGAAACGCCAGGGCCAGGCAGGCGCCGACCAGGGAGGCGAGGAGGCGGAGACCCCAGCGGACCAGCACGGCGAGCATGCCACCGGCCTACCCGCACACGCACCGGGGTCTCGGCGGCACAGCGAAGATTTTCAACGTCCCCCGGCCGAGGGCGCCGACGCGATCCGGCCGGCCTGTCCGGGGTGGCGGCTCACCGCCGATGACCGTTCCTCGCCCCTCGTTACGCCGGGTAGAGCCAGTCCAGCGCGGCGAGGCTCTTGTCGAGGTAGACGTTCTGCCCGGTTTCGATCCCGTAGGCCATGTCCTCCAGGACGCCGCACTTGGCGTAGAAGGCGGCGCGCGCACCGATCACTTCGCTCTGGTGGACGTCGGTTCGGTAGCTTCGCAGAGCGCTGTGGAGCGCGGCGGGGCCAAGGTCGCGGTAGAGGAGACCGAAGTCATGGGCCGGATCGCAGATCGCCGCGTCGCTCCAGTCGATGACGCCGGTCACGGCCATCGTGACAGGGTCGACGAGAAGGTGTTCGATCCCCAGGTCGTTGTGGGAGAACGCCAGAGCGTATCCGTCGGCGGGCGGTGGCGCGTCAAGGAATGCCTCGATGGCCGGGCGGTGCGCTTCCGGCACCTTTGCGGCGATCATGGCGTAGGTCTGGGCGGCCTCTTCGAGCCAGAGTGCGACCGGCTGATCATCGACGTCCACCAGTTCGGCCATCCGGTCGATCGGAGCGTGGTGCAGCGCGGCGAGCAGTTCGCCGACTCTCCTGCCGATTACGGCGTCGTGCGCCGATCGTTGCGGAAGGGGCAAGTGGATCAGGGGCAGGCCGGGGAGTTTGAAGTAGGCCAGGCAGCCCTGCTCCGCGGCGGTGAAGCTTGGCTTCGGGACGGGTAGCGGCGATATGTCGACGACGGCGGCGAGCAGGCGACTCTCGCGGGTGACGTGAGCGGTCCGGCTCGCCGGGTCGGGGTCTTTGCCGAAGCGGACGATCAACTCCTTGTTGATCTCGTAGGCGATGTTGTCCGCACCCTCGCCGAGCAGCGCCACGGAGTCGATCCGATAGCCGGGCAGGTGCGAAGCCACGATGCCGCGCACGTCTCCGGCGAGATCATTGCTCTCGCTGTCCATGGCAGAACTGTAGTGCGCGGGCTACCACGTCACGGCCCGGAACTCGGCACCTACGGCTACGGCGAGCCGCAAGGCAGCTCGCCGAGTCAGGAGAGCAGGCTGGTCAGCCCGTAGTCGATGCCGGTACGGCGGGTCACTGCCAGCAGCCGCCACCATTAGATAAACGCAGCAAAAGGCGCACAACGGTCCCTGTGCGTCGGCCACCCGAAGGCAGGGTGCCAGCGGGTCGGCCGGTGTCCACCGGGACTCCGTGGGCGGGCGCAACGGCGGCTACGAGACGGCTTCCAGCGGTAGGTCGTTGCCGCGCCAGGTAGCTGCCAACTCCTGAACCGGCACGTTGAGCGCCTCGCCGAGGCAGACGATCGTGCCGAATCCGGGGGACGGCAGTCGTCCGGCCTCGATCTTGCGCAGGGTTTCCGGCGAGATGCCGGCCGCGTGCGCGACTTCCGCCAGGTCGCGTCCCGCTCGCGCGTGGCGCAGCAGGGCGCCGAGACGCCTGCCGGCTTCGATCTGCTCAGGTGTGAGCGGTTGGCGGACCATGCTCCCAGGATAGGAGTGGTATTACTATACCGGCAAGTGTTAGGGTACCGGTATAGTAATACCAACACCCTGTGACGCGAGGTATTCGTGATTGAACTGAAGACGCCTGCGGAGATCCAACGCATGCACGTGACCGGGCGTTTCGTCGCCGAAGTGCTCTCCGAGGTCGGCCGACTCGCCGACGTGGGCGTCAACCTCCTGGACCTGGAGCACCACGTGCGCGGCATGATCAAACGGCGCGGGGCGGAGTCGTGCTACTGGGACTACGCCCCGTCCTTCGGACGCGGCCCGTTCCGCAACGTCATCTGCCTGTCGGTCAACGACGCCGTCCTGCACGGCCTGCCCCACGACTACACGCTGCGTGACGGCGACGTACTCAGCGCGGACCTCGCGGTCAGCATCGACGGCTGGGTGGCCGACTCGGCGCGCACGGTCGTCGTCGGGACCGCCGCCGAGGAGGACCTGCGGATCATCCGCGCCACCGAGGAAGCGTTGGAGGCGGCGATCGAGGTGGCACGTCCGGGCAACCGCCTGGGTGACATCTCGGCGGCCATCTGGGCGGTAGCCCACGACCACGGTTACCCGGTCAACACCGAGTTCGGTGGCCACGGCATCGGCCGCACCATGCACGAGGGGCCCCACGTTTCGAACAAGGGCCGGGCAGGGCGCGGCCTTACGCTCCGGCCGGGCCTGACCCTCGCGCTCGAACCCTGGTTCGCCCGCACGACCGACCGGATCGTCTACGACCCCGACGGCTGGACCATTCGGTCGGCGGACGGCTCGCGCACGGCCCACTCCGAGCACACGGTGGCCATCACCGAGGACGCCCCCTTGGTGCTCACCCGGCGTGAATCGGAGAACCCGGCAACGCGGGCTGATTCCGCCGGCCGGCTGTCCGCAAAGGACGCCTGAGCCGCCCTGTTCAACCGATGTCGGCCCGATCGGCCCGCGAGGAGGACCGGAACGGTCGGTAGCGACTGACCCGCCCGGCAGAGGGCTGGTCGATCAGATTTTTCCGTGCGCCGGGCCGTGGACGATGCGGTGGATGGTGGGGCGCCCGACGCTGTATTCGGCCGCCGGGTCGGCGAGGGCTACCCCACCGGTGGCGTAGCGGCGGCCCGCGGAAGGCGACAACTCTCAGGATGACACTCCGTAGCGGGTGGCGATCGCGGCGGCGCGGTTGCGCAGGGAGTCGCGCAACCACTGCGGGGCCAGGGCTTCCGCGTCCGTGGTGAGCTGCCACAGCGCCCATTCGGCGTGTCTCGGATCCTGGAAGGTCACCTCCAGTCGCAGCCAGCCGTCCGAGTCGGCTTCTTCGGCGCGGACGGCCAGCGCGGTGCCCACCAGGTCCTCCCGCCGCGCCGGGTCCACCCGTACCAGCACGGTGACTTGGTCGCCGCCGGTCCGGAACCGCGTGCCGCGTTCCTGCCAGACCCGGTCCAGATCGACCCGGTCCGGTCGCTGTGCGGGTTCGGCGAGCTGCTCGGCGGCCAAGACCCGGGACAGCCGGTAGGTGCGGTCCGCGCCAGACCTCGTGGCCAACAGGTAGCCCCGGTCGCGTACGGTGACCAGGCCGATCGGGTCCACCGTGCGCCACTTCGGGGTCTGGTCCGCAGCCGCGTAGTGGATGCGCAGCTTGTGTCCGGCGAACACCGCGCGCAGGACCTCGGCCGCTATGGCGTCAGGCACCTCCTCCGCGACCAGCCGACGCGAGAGGAGGTCGGTCTCCGGGTCGATGAGCAATCGCTCGGCCGCGCCGGCCGCGGTGTCCCGATAGCTTTCGGGTAACGCGTCAACCACCTTGAGCATCGCCGAAGCGAGCGCCGAGCCGAGGCCGAATGCCTGCGCGCCGCGCCGCGATCCGGCGACCAGCAGGGCGAGGGCCTCGTCGGGGTTCAGTCCGGTGAGCTCGGTCCGGAACCCGGGCAACAACGCGAAACCGCCGTGCCGGCCGCGTTCGGCGTAGACCGGGACGCCGGCTGCGGACAGCGCCTCGATGTCACGCAGCACGGTGCGGGTGGATACCTCCAGTTCGCGGGCCAGCGCGGCCGCGGACAGCCGACCGTGCTGTCGCAGCAGCAGTACCAGCGAGACCAACCGGTCGGCGCGCATACAGGAACTCTACTGAAATACACGACACAGGATGTCGTGATTTGTTGGGAGGCTGATCAACACGACCAGAAAGATGGCGGCTACCGAGCCGATCGACATACGTGATGTCGACGAATCGAATGGAGCTGATGTGGCAATGGAGCGAACGGCGGTCAACCCGTGGGCGTGGTCGGTGGAGATGGGGTACAACCAGGGTGAGATCGTCTCCGGGCACACCCGGACCCTGTACTGCGCCGGGCAGGCCGCGATGAGCGGCGACGGCAAGCCCCAGCACGCCGGTGACATGGCGGCGCAGTTGGCGCTGAGCCTCGACAACCTGGAGGCCGTGCTCGGCGAGGCCGGCATGTCCCTCGCGAACCTCGTCCGGCTCAACGTCTACACCACCGACGTCGATCGGCTCTTCGAGCACTACGGCGTGCTGGCGTCGCGGTTGGGCGCCGCCGGGGTGGCACCGTCCACCACGATGCTCGGGGTGGCACGGCTGGCGATCCCCGACCTGATGGTCGAGCTTGAGGGGACCGCCGTCGCCTGATGCGACCGCGCCGCCTCCGGCAGGGCCGCCGGTCGAACCGCCGCGAGCAGCAGGCAGGTGGGTGATCTCCGGTGCTCGGGGTGGTGGCAATCGGCGTCCACGGCTTCGGCGGCGAGTCCCTTCTGCAACGACTGCGGCACGCGGACGTTCGTCTGCTGCTCGGCGTACACCACCCCGGTAGGTGCCGCGCCGCCGGGCCGTGGAGGTCGCCCATCCGGTCGATGCGGACGGTCAGCCCGGCCTGTTCCATCCAGGCGACGCCCCGGAGGCGAACGCGGCCGCGAGGCCGAAGCCGATCAGCACGATGCCTGTGATCCGCCCGAGAGCGCGGCGGATCCGCGGCCGTTCCAGGACCGGCCGGATCTTGGAGAGCAGGAACACGTAGCCGCTCAGCCATGCGAGGGTCAGGGCGGCGTGGAGAAGCACGAGGAGCGTCATGGCCCAGACGGCGGGCATCCGGGCGGGGACGAGCGTGGGCAGCAGCCCGGTGTAGAAGACGGCGATCTTCGGGTTGAGGATGTTGCCGACCAGGCCGGTCCGCCACGGGTTGCCGCCGGCGCGGCGGGTGCCGGTGTCGGCCGGGGCGGCGGCCGCGTGGGCGTGGCGGTTCTGCCGCAGCGCCTGCATTCCGAGGAAGACCAGGTAGCCGCCTCCCAGGAGCCTGACGACCAGGTGCGCCGCGGGTGAGGCGGCCAGGACGGCCGCGAGGCCGGCCACGGTCAGCACGCCCCAGACCAGCAGTCCGGCCGTGATGCCGCCCACGGTCCGCAGGGCATCACCAGGCCCGGCCGCGACGGCGCGCCGGGTCACCACCGCCATGTCCGGGCCGGGAACGATGGTCAGCAGGCCGAGGACGCCGAGCGAGGCCGCGAAGTGGGTCAGCACGCCACGGCCTCCCCGGGGGCCGGCCCAGCGGTGGGAGAGGGGACGGAGGTGCGGTTGTTCGACACAGGGATCTTCCGGTGTTGCGCGTTCAGCGATCGACGGCGGGGTACGGGTTGGCGGCCGTGCCCTCGGTGCTCAGCAGCACGACAACCGAGGTCGGGCCGAGCCCCAGTGCGGTGCGGCGTTCCCCGGCGCCGACGCCGGTGAGCACCGCGCGGACGCCGGCGAGCGTGGCGGCCCCGCAGGGGCCCGAGGAGACGCCGAGTGCGGCGAGGTCACCGGCCGCGCGGGCGCTGTCGCCATCGGTGACGGCGACCGCGGCGTCCAGCCCGCCGTGCAGGTAGGGCCAGGCGATGCTGGACGGCGTGCCGCAGTTCAGCCCGGCCATGGTGGTGTCACCGGTGGCGACGCTGACCGGTTCGCCACCGGTGAGGCTTTCCAGGACGCAGGCCGCGGCCTCCGGCTCGACCGACAGCAGCGCCGGAGCCCGCCCGGAAGGACGGCTGCGGTAGTGGGTGACGACGGCCTGGGCCAAGGACCCCACACCCACCGGGACGGCGACCAGTTCCGGCGCCGAAACTCCGGCGGCGGCGAGCTGCTCGTCGATCTCGACACAGAGAGTGGAGTAGCCCTCCACGATCCAGCCGGGGACCTTCTCATAGCCCGGCCAGGCGGTGTCCTGGATCAGGACCGCGTCCGGTGCGGCGGCCGCCTCGGCCGCCTGGCGCACGGCCTCGTCGTAGGAGCCCGGAGCCTGGGTGACCTCCGCCTTCTCGGCGGCGATGGCCGTCACGGCGTCGGGATGGACACCCTTCGGGACGAAGATGTGAGCGCGCCGCCCGAGCAGGCGGGCCGTCCGGGCCACGGCGCGGCCGTGGTTGCCGTCGGTGGCGCTCACCAGCGTGACCGCTCCCGCGTCCTCGCCGCGCGCCGCTCGCTCGGCGAGGACGCGGTGCACCGCCCAGGACACGCCCAGCGCCTTGAAAGCGGGCAGGCCCAGACGGGACGACTCGTCCTTGACGAAGACTCGCCCGACCGCCAGCTCGGCGGCCAGAGACGGGAGTTCGGTCAGCGGGGTCGGGGCGTACTCGGGCAGGGAGGCGTGGAAGGCCTGCGCCTCGGCAGGGGCGGGCACGCAGGTCCAGGACCGGGCGGCGGGCCGCGCCCACCACGGCACCGCGCGGGAGGAAGAAGCTGTCTCGGACACGCAGCCAGCATGCGGCCCGCACATCCGATCAGTCCAGCGAATGTTTCTGACCTATATTCGTCAGCTGAACCGATCAATCAAAGTTCGTCGCGACTCCGGAGAGAGCACCGCCGATGTTCGACCTGCACCGACTGCGCCTGCTGCGCGAGCTCAAACACCGTGGCACCCTCGCGGCCGTCGCCGCCGCCCTCTCCTACAGCCCTTCCTCCGTCTCCCAGCAGCTCTCCCAGCTGGAGGCAGAGGTCGGCGTGCGGCTGCTGGAACCGGTCGGGCGGCGCGTGAGGCTGACCGACCAGGCGGAGATCCTGGTCGCCCACACCGAGGCGGTGCTGGAGCGCCTGGAGCGCGCCGAGGCGGACCTGGCCGCCTCCCTGACCGATCTGACCGGAACCCTGCGTATCGCCTCGTTCCAGACGGCCGCCCTCACCCTGGTGCCCGGCGCACTGAGCCTGCTGCGCGACATCCATCCCGGCCTGCGGATACACGTCACGCAGATGCCACCGGAAATGGCCCTGCCGGCACTTCAGGCCCGCGACTTCGACCTGGTCATCGCCGAGGAGTACCCGGGCAACCCCAACCGGCGTCCCGCCGGACTGGAACAAGAAGACCTGCTCGACGACCCCCTCCGCCTCGCGCTGCCCGCCTCGGCGGGCGACGCCGACGGGAGCGACCCCACGGCGTCACTGCGCTCACTCGCCGACCATCCCTGGGCCATGGAACCCGAGGGCACGGCCGCCCGGCACTGGGCCATGACTCTGTGCCGCACCGCCGGTTTCGAACCCGATGTACGGTTCGAAACCACCGACCTCCTGATCCATCTGCGCCTCGTCGAGCAAGGCCACGCCGCCGCTCTGCTCCCCGACCTCATGTGGAACGGGCAGCCCCCGACCGTGGCGCTGCGCCCGCTTCCCCCCGGCCGGCGGACACGCCGCATCTTCACCGCGGTACGCCGCGGCCGCAGCCAGCACCCCGCCGTCCAGGCATGCCGCCACGCACTGCGGCGAGCGGCCACCCAATCGATGGCGCCGACGGACACGTGAAAGGGGGCCCCGACCTTCGGCGCCAGCCCCCAGGCCGTCACTTCCCGCAGGAGCTCAACCGCCGGCCGCCACTTCTCCGCGTGCCCCGCCTGCTCGAGCATGCCTGGCCTGCTTGGGCATGCCCGTGCGCGCGCGGCGCGGATCGGTGCGCTCATCCCACTGCGGGGACACGAACAGCCGCCAGGACGACGGGCGCGACGCGGTGCCGGTGACCGCCGCGGCGGACCTTGGCGTGAGCGGTGGCCGCCACGGCCCGTGGCCCCCCGGCCACGGTAGCCGGCGTGCCGGGTGCTCCGATCAATATCGAGCGGACATGGGAGGGGCAGGAGGCCGTCGCCGATCAGGGCTCGCGGGCGCCGTACACGCGCAGGATGCTGTGGCGCAGCGCTGCCGCCGTCTGCGCGGTGGTCATGCGGCCGGCGGGGACCTCGCCGCCGGCCGCATGACCGAGCGCGATGGTCGCGGAGACCAGCCAGGCCGGGTTGAGGGTGCCGTCGAACTCGCCGGTGGCCTGGCCGCGCCTGATCAGCCTCTCAAGACGCTCGATGATCGGGGCATGCCGGCGGTCGGAGTCCGCCGGGTCGGCGGCGGTCGCCAAGGGGTGCAGGAGCAGCGGGTACCGGTCGAACAGCAGCCAGGTGACGTCCAGCCAGCGCAGCAGCGCCTCCCTGGCGGTGCCGCTGTCCACGTCGGCGGCGTCGAGGGCGGCGACGGCTTCGGCGGTGATGTGGCCGATGACCGCGGCCACCAGCAACGGCCGGGACGGGTAATGGGCGTACACGGTCTGGCGGGTGACGCCGGCTGCGGCGGCGACCTGTTCCACCTTCGCGTCCGGATGCCGGCCGAGCACCTGGACGGCGGCGGCGAGTACGGCGGCGGCGCTGCGCTCGGCGTCCGAACGCCGCCGGCGGCGCCGGCCACCTGTTATCTCTGACACGTTGTCTGATCTACCTCCTCGCATTATCGTAGACGCCATGTCAAAGATAAGTCGCCTCAAGGAGACCGAATGACGCCCCGCACCGATCTGGCCGGCTATCTGGTCCGCTATCCACAGGAGGCAGGGCTGGGTGACGAGGATGCGGCGACCGTGCTGGACCGTTATCACACGCCGGACTACGAGCTGGTCAACGACGGTGTGCGGCTGGACCGGAAGCGGCTGCTCGACCACATCCGCCCGGCCCGCAAACGGGCCGCCGGTCTCCGTGTCGAGGTGGAGCAGGCACTGGTGGACGGTGACCAGGTCGCCGCCCGGTACCGGCTCATCGCGGAACTGCGTAAGGGCGGCACCATCACCACCGAGATCTACATGTTCGGGGAGTTGGCTGCCGACGGTCGGCTGCGCCGCGCCATCCAAGCCACCCGGACGATCCCATCCGAATAGTTCCACAGGCACGTCAAGCAGCGCCTCGAGGTCGAGTCCTCGGGGCGATGTGAAAACCTCGACGAGGTAGGTGCCGTCGGTGGTTCGCGGAGCTGACGAACAAGCGGATACGGCGGGGCGTGCACAGGTCGGCTCAGCACGCTCGACCTGGCCGGTCTCCGCCTGTGGACAGTTCCCGAGTCGCTGGGCGACCTCGCTCACCTGACCGCCCTCAACCTGCACGGTAACCAGCTGACCGCCCTGCCCACATCACTGGGCGACCTCACCGCCCTCACCAGCCTCTACCGGGACGTCAACAAGTTGACCGCCGTGCCCGAAACGCTGGGCGACCTCACCTCGCTCGTCACGCTCGAACTGAGCGACAACATGCTGGATACTCTGCCCGAAACACTGGACGACCTCCCCAACCTCACCACGCTCGAACTGAGCGAAAATCATTTCAAGGTGTCCGCTCAGGGTTTCGGCACGGGGGGACGGAACGAGTACTGGAGACCCTGACGAGGCCGGTGCCGGAGTCGACGCCGGAAGACGGGATCACCGGTCACCTCAGCCCTCGACCCAGGTCCGTGCGACCAGCGGAAAGGAGAGCGTCCGCGCAGGTCGGGAAGGTGTGCCTGCGCAGAGGCATCGACCCGTCGGATCCGTCGCAGTTCCTCAGCGCAAGCCGCTGACCTGCGTCTTCTCTCGTTGGTGGCTGGTGACACGTTTCTTGACGGAACCCCCGGGCGTGGGGTGGGGCCAGGCACTGATCGGCAAAAACCATGGTTGTTCGACGATTCTCCCTTCGCCGGCTGCGCGCGGGCATGGCGCCGGGGGCGCGGTGCCGACGCCGTGCGTGCGCGCCTGAGCGTTACCGACGCCGCATCTTCCCCATTATGTACAGGCGTACGTACTATATGTACACTCGTACACATGACATCTGATCCGGCTGGTCGCTCGATGCGCGAGCGAATGCTCGCCGGTGACCTGTACATCGCCGACGACCCGGAGCTGGCCGAGCACATGCTGCGGGCCATGGACCTGATGGACGCCTTCAACGCGACGTCGGCCCGCGACCCGCAAGAGCGGCGCCGGCTGCTCACCGAGCTGCTCGGCGCGGTCGGCGAGGGCACGGTGATCAGGCCGCCGCTGCGGGTCGACTACGGCAGCCACATCCGCATCGGCGCCCGGTCGTTCGCCAACTTCGGTCTCGTCGCACTCGACGTCGCGCCGATCACCATCGGCGACGACGTGCAGATCGGCACGAACGTCCAGCTGCTCACCCCGACGCACCCGGTCGATCCGGAGCTCCGCCGGGTCAAGTGGGAGGCCGCCGGACCGATCACCATCGGCGACAACGTGTGGCTGGGCAGCGGGGCGATCATCCTGGCCGGGGTCACGATCGGGGAGAACACCGTCGTCGGCGCCGGCGCGGTAGTCACCCGTGACCTGTCGGCGAACGTCGTGGCGGTGGGCAATCCCGCCCGCGTGATCCGCACGATCGAGCCGGGCACGGCATGAGCGGCCCCGCCGCCACCCCGCGGCCGTCAGTCCCACGGCGGCCTCGTCGGCACGACCCCGCACGGCGGGACCGGCTGATCGACGCCGCCCTCGCCGTCATCGCCGAGCGCGGCGTCGCCGGGACAACGCACCGGGAGATCGCCCGCGTCGCGGACGTGCCGCTGGGCTCGATGACCTACCACTTCACCTCCCTGGAGGAGGTCCTCATCGAGGCGTTCACCCGGCACGCCGAGTCGGTGGCCCGCGTCTTCGACGAGCGTCTGGGCGCCGCCCGGGATCGTGACGCGGCGGTCGAGGCCGTCATCACGCTGGTCTCGGACGACCTGCTCGGCTCACGGCACGACCTCGTCCTCAGCGTGGAGTTGTACGTGGCCGCAGCGCGTAACCCCGTCCTGAAAGCCGTCACCCAGGCGTGGATGGCGCGCAGCCGCCAGGCGCTGGAACGCCACTTCGACGCCACCACCGCCCGGGAACTGGACGCGCTCATCGAAGGGCTCGTGCTGCACAGCGCCCTGTCGACCGACCCGATGACGCCCGAGCAGATCCGCCATGCCATCCACCGATACCTGCGCTGACCCCTCTCCCCCTCCCCTTCCCGCTCTTCGCCTGCACCTCCGTGATCGGAAAAGCCGATGTCCGCTGCCGCCCTTCCTCTCACCCCGCCTGCCGCGCCCACGCGGCAGGCGCGCCTGGCCCGCGCCGCCGTCGCTGCGGTGTTCCTGACCAACGGTGCCCTGTTCGCCAACGTCGTGCCGCGATACCCGCAGATCAAGGCCGACCTCGGCCTGAGCAACGCCGTCCTCGGTACCGCACTGGCCGCGTTGCCGCTCGGCGCGCTGCTGGCCGGGCTTCTCGCGGCCGCCGCGATCCGCCGCTTCCGCTCCGCACGCGTGGCGGCGCTCGGGGTCGTGCTGCTCGCCGCCACGACGCTGGTCATCCCCATCGCGCCGAACTGGATCACCTTCGCCGCCGTGCTGTTCGCCGTCGGCGCCCTCGACGCCATCGTCGACGTCGCGCAGAACGCGCACGGTCTGCGGGTGCAGCGCCTCTACGGCCGGTCCATCGTCAACTCCCTGCACGGCGTGTGGAGCATCGGCGCGGTCCTGGGCGGCCTGATGGGCTCGGCCGCCGCCGGCCTCCGCGTCCCCCTCATGGTCCACCTGAGCGTCTCCGCAGTGCTGTTCAGCGTCGTCGCCCTGGTCGCCTACCGGTTCCTGCTGCCCGGCCCGGAAGATACCGGACGCCCCGCCGAAGCCCCGGACCCCGCCGCTGCCGACGGCCACCCGGACGCCCCGCCCGCCCGTCGCGGGGGCCGGCGCGCCTTCGCCGGCGCGACCACGCGGATGCTCGCCGCGCTCGGTGTGCTGGCCGCCTGCGGCGCACTCGTCGAGGATGCCGGCGCGTCCTGGGGCGCCATCTACCTCAGCGGCGACCTGCGCACCGATGCCGCCACCGCCGGCCTGGCCTTCGTGGCGCTCCAGGTCGCCATGACCGTCGGCCGCCTCGCCGGCGACCGCGCCGTGGACCGCTTCGGCCAGCGCACCGTCGTCCGCACCGGAGGGGCCCTGGCCGCCGTCGGCATGGGCGCCGCCCTGGCCGTGCCGTCGGTCGCGACCGCGCTGACCGGTTTCGCCCTGGCCGGGCTCGGTGTCGCCACCCTCGTCCCTGCCGCCATGCACACCGCTGACGAACTGCCCGGGCTGCCCGCCGGCACCGGCCTGACCATCGTCAGCTGGCTGCTGCGTGGAGGGTTCCTGCTGTCCCCACCCCTCGTCGGCTTCGTCGCCGACCTCGTCAGCCTGCGCGTCGGCCTGCTCTCCGTCGTCCTGGCCGGCGTCATCACCGTCGTCCTCGCCCGCGTCCTGGTGAACCGCACGCCTGCCTAGGTTGCATGGGCGGCCCTCGTCGTACGGTGCTCGCCGACGTCGGGGAGCGGGTGAAGCGGCGGTGATCCGCCCCACCCGCTCCCGGGCCTCTCACATCAGCCCGCGGTCCCGGTACCAGCCGGTGACGCGGTCGCGCAGGCTCCGACGTTCGTCGGGAGGCAGGAACGCGCCGTGCGCCGCGACCGTGGTCATGCGGACCACGTCGGACCACGTGAGGTCCTGGTGACGGGCGAGCTCGTGGAAGTCCTGGGTGAGCGTGGTCTGGCTCATCAGGCGATTGTCGGTGTTGACGGTCACCGCAAAGCCCGCTCTCGAAAGGCGGAGCGCGGGATGCTGCCGGAACGACGCCGCCGCGCCGGTGTGCACGTTCGACGAGGGCGATGTCTCCAAGATGATCCGCTGATCGCGGACACGGCGGGCGGTCGCGCTGTCGAGGTCCTCAACGATGCGAACACCATGGCCGAGCCGTTCGGCGCCGCAGTCGAGCGCGGCCTGGATCGACGCGAGGCCGTCGCCCTCACCTGCATGGATGGTGACGTGGATGCCCCGCTCACGCAGGCCGAGGAAGGTCTCCCGGAACTTCCGCGCCGAGTTGCCCGCCTCCGGACCGCCGAGGTCGAAAGCGACGACCCGGGTGTTCTTGGCACCGTGAACGAGCTCGGCGGCTTGCCGCACGTAGGCGCGGTCACGCATCGCGCAGACGATCACGCGTACGTCGATGCGTCCCGCCGCCTCCTCCACTCCTTCTCTCGTGCCGGCCAGGACCGCGTCCAGCACCTGGGCGCCGGTGAGCCCACGCTGAAGGTGAAGTTCGGGGGCGAACCGGGTCTCCGCATAGACGACTCCGTCGGCCGCGAGATCCTGCACGTTCTCCCTGGCGGCTCGTACGAGGGCCTGGCGAGTCTGCAGCACGCCGTAGGCGTGGTGGAACCCGGAGAGGTAGACGGGGAGCGACGAACTCTCGCGGGCCCTGGCGAACCAACGGCGCAGTTCCTCCGGATCCATGCTGGGCAGGTCGCGGTACCCGTCACGAGCGGCGAGATCCACAATGGTCGAGGGGCGCAGGCCGCCGTCGAGGTGGTCGTGCAGGAGGACTTTCGGCGCCTCAAGCAGCTCGTCAAAACCGGGCCGGGCATCGAGGTGAAGCACAACGACTCCTTCGTCATCGGGTGAGGACGTCCAGGCAGTGCCGATAGAACCGGTCGGGGTCCACGGCGACGGCGGATCTGACCGGCCGCCCGGCGGCGTCGCGCACGGTGCGCCCCTGGCCGGCTCCCTCGGTGACGACGTCGCAGTGGACCACGTCGAAGTCACAGATGCCGGGCTCGGCCAGGTACGAGGTGGTGAGGCTGTCCCAGCAGCAGTAGGGCAGGCCCGTGGTCTCGAGGGTGCCGAACGTCAGCGCGAGCAGCGACCCGGCCAGGTCGCTGAGCGGCTTGCCGTAGTGGCGGCCGAAGGCGTGGGCGAAGGCGGTGGTCACCGGGACCCGGTCGGTCACGTCCAGGGGGAAGAGCGTGATGGGGAGCGACGAGTCGAAGACACGCTTGGCGGCTTCGGGGTCCCAGTAGACGTTCCACTCCGCGGAGCCATCGTGCCCGGGCTGATCGACGTTGCCCGGGACGTCCAGGGCTCCGCCCATGAACACCACTTCCTCGATCCTGGCCTCGACCTCCGGGTGGTGATCGAGGCACCAGGCGAGATTGGTCAGCGGGCCGGTGGCGAGGACGGTGACGGGTTCGCCCGCCTCCAGCAACCACGCGGCGAGGCGCTCGTGGGCAGGAAGCGCGCCGGCCGGCGGCCCGGCCGCCGTGGTCGTGGAAGGCGCGACCGGCGGGGTCGCCGGCTCGCGCCGGTTGAGCACGGGTAACGCGTCGACCCGAAGGGCGTCGACGCGCCAGACGAGCGGGAAGGGATTGCGCCCCGCCAGCTCGCCGACGGCCGTGGGCACATGCGGCAACCCGGTCAGCTCGAGGATCTTGCGGGTGGCCGACAGGGCCGGCGCGGGCAGGCAGTCGGCCGGTGTGACGGTGACCCCGCGCAGGTCGACCGTGTCGTACTGGGTGAGGAGGAGGAGCGACAGGAGGTCGTCGAGAGCGCCGTCGTGGTCGAAGAGCACCGGGCGGCGGGCCGTGCGGCTAGTCACGGCGCCTCACCAGGTGGAAGGCGAAGTCGGTGCCCCTGTGGTAGTCCTCGGAGTAGAGCAACGGCTGCCCTCCGCTGTCGTGGTGGGTCTGCAGCAGCGCCAGCCAGGCCCCGCCGGATTCCTCGCGCCCGACCCGTGCCGCCTGCTCATCGGTCAGGGTGACGGCCCGGACATGCGTCACCGCGTACGCGATGGTGTGCCCATGCTCGGTGAAGAGCTGAAACAGCGACCCGGTCCAGTCGACCTCGTCCAGTGGGCGCGGGATCAGCGACCGGGAGAAGAAGTCGATCGAATAGAGCAGCACGTCATGCTCGTGCCGGCGCAAACGCTCCAGCCGTACGATCGCCTGCCCGGCCGACAACCGCAGGATCTCACGCTGGCGGCTGTCGGGCTCCAGGACCGAGACGCCAAGCACCGTGTTGTCCCCCTTGTAGCCGCGGCTGGCCAGCATCTCGGTGACGCCTTCCAGCCGGGTCAGCGGCCGATCGAGGCTGGGCTGGGAGGTCAGGTAACGCCCGTCGCCGTGGCGCGTCTGGATGAGTCCTTCCTGCTCGAGGAGTTTGAGAGCCTCACGGACACTCGTGCGGCCCACGTTGAAGCGTGCGATCAGGTCGTTCTCGGAGGGCAGCTTGTCGCCGGGGCGCAATCCCTCCTCGACGACCAGAGTCCGGAGCCGGTCGCGGACCTGCACGGCCAGGGTCCGATGTCGCCGAGTCACGTCGATCTCTCCTTCACGACCGGGCCTGCGGTGCCTCTCACGAGCGGATGGCCGGTGATGACGCAGGCCGGGACACATCCCTGCTGCTCGAGCGAGCGCCGGTCTGTCCCGTTCACTCCAGTGGCCACCATAGTGGGGATTAGACAGATGAGTGTCAACACTCATCAGACAAGTCCTGCCAAATGTCGTGGCCGCTTGCCGGGTGGGCAGAGGCCGCACCATCCACGGTCCGCAGGGCCATCTGTATCGCTCCTCCGAGGCGGAGCCGAACGGAACCGTCTCGTTCAGGATGTTCTCCTGTCCGATCGGCGAGAGCGTCCTGGAGCACAACGGCACTGCCGGGGACCGGACCCACCTCCACCGGCGAACTCGCCCCGTGACGACCTGCGGCAGGAGCCGGAACACGAGGTTCCTGACCCTCCGGCGCAGGAACCCGTGGCAGGCATTCCGCCGGGAGTGTTAAGCTACTGATCGTTTGGTGTCGGATTGCCGGATGAGAGGGAGGTGAGGTCTGATGACCGCGGTGAAGACCGCTGCCGTGTGCAGCGCCCGGACATTCCTCACGTCCCGGGCCCCGGTCTGACCCACTTCTTCCCCTCGCCGTGAGCCGTCCGGCTTACGAGGCGGGGGTGGTGTCTGCGTCTCGTCGGGGCCCCTTCCCGCAAGGTGTCTCACGTTGCCCAATCCCTTCACGGATCCTTCCGACGCCGGCCTGTCCCGGTACGGACGGACGGAAACACTCCACAACGCCTGCGCCGAACACCGCGAGACCGGCCTGGTACCGGCCCGGATCTCGCCGGTGGATCGCGGTCTGCGTGACGCGGTCACCGACCCCGTCGTGGCGGCGTTCTTCGCTCTGCACCACGGCCTGCCCCGCCAGGGTCCCGGCTCCGACGCGACCACCCGCCGGCTGCTGGCCCTGGCCGGACCGCTTCCGCCGCGTCCGCGCGTGCTGGACATCGGCTGCGGGCCGGGCCGCGCCTGCCTGGTGCTGGCCGAGGAGGCCGCCGCCGAGGTTACCGCGCTCGATGTGCACCAGCCGTTCCTCGACGAGCTGACACAAGCCGCCGCCGCCCGCGGCGTCGGCCACGCCGTCCGCATCGTCCGGGCGTCGATGGCGGACCTGCCCTTCCCCGATGAGAGCTTCGATCTGATCTGGGCTGAAGGATCCGCCTACCACATCGGCTTCGACACCGCGCTGCGCTCCTGGCGGCGGCTGCTCGCCCCCGGCGGCACGCTGGTCGTCACCGAATGCGAATGGACCACCGATTCCCCGTCCGCCGAGGCACGGGTGTTCTGGGACCGGCACTACCGGCTGCGCACCCAGGACCGGAACGCCGCCGCGGCGCGCGCTGCCGGATATGCCGTCACCGCGCTGTACCCGCTCCCCGACAACGACTGGTTCGAGGAGTACTACACGCCGCTGTCGGAACGAGCCCACGCGGCCGACCTCACCGTGGCCGGGATGCGCGAAGCGGTCGCGGCCACCCTGCAAGAGATCGCCATGCGCCACGAGCACGGCACGGACTACCAGTACACCGGCTACGTCCTGCGCCCGCAGGCGAGCACAGAAACGGACTCGAACACTCCCATGACCACTTCCTGGATCACCCGCCCCGAGACCACCGCCGACCTCGCCCAGATCCGCGAGGTCAACCTCGCCGCCTTCCCCACCGCTCACGAGGCCGACCTGGTCGAGGCCCTGCGCGCCGACCGGCAGGCGTGGATCCCCGGCCTGTCCTGGGTCACCGAGGCGCCCGACGGCTCCATCGCCGGATTCGCGCTGCTCACCCGCTGCCACGTCGACGGCTCTCCGGCGCTCACCCTGGGCCCGTGCGCCGTACGGCCCGAGCACCAGCGGCGCGGCGCCGGTTCGGCCGCCATTCACGCCGCCCTCGACGCCGCCCGGCAGCAGGGCGAAAACCTCGTGCTCGTGCTCGGCCACGCCGAGTACTACCCCCGCTTCGGCTTCGTCCCGGCCTCGCGCCATGCCATCCGACCGCCCTTCGACGTCGAGGACAAGTACATGATGGCGCTCGTCTTCGACCCCACCCGGCCCGTGCCGTCCGGCACCATCCGCTACCCGGCGGCGTTCGGAGTCTGACCGGGCCCTCCTGGACGAGACCGCGGCCATCCGGCGGTTCGGCGCTCTCGGCCACTCCCGGGCCACGGCGGGCATCGATGGCGTCGAGGCGGCGATGGGTGCCGTCTTTGCGGGGTTTGAGATAGCGCTGGAGGGTGCGGCGGTTCTCATGGCCGGACCGGTTCATCAGGTCGGCCTCGGTGGCGCCATCCTCACCGGCGTGCGTCAGCCGCGAGTGACGCAGGTCGTGCAGGTCCCATCCGCCGGTGGCGGCGCTGTCGAGCGCGCTGACCGGCTTCGAGGAACTCGGCGAACGGTGGGGCCTGGCGATCACGTTGAGCACCCTGAACTCGGCGGTGCAGCGGGCCGGCGAACCGGCCGGGGATCATGGGCAGTGAACCGCGGTGCTTGACTTGGCGGGCCGCCTCACCGATGTAGGCGTCGCCGTCGCGGATATGCCGGTCGAGGAGCTCTCGCCTGATCTCGCTGGTGACGTCCTTGCTGCTGAGCTTGAAAGACCGGTGTTACGGCGGGGGCGCCGGGCGGTGGCTTACGGCGATCGGTTATCCCGGAGGTATGAGGTATGCCGAGGGCGGCGGGCTGACCGCCGCAGAACGCGCCCGGCGGGAGCGGTTGCGTTTCGCGGCCGCGGACCTGTTCGCGCAAGGAGTGCCGGCGCCGGAGGTGGCGCGGCGGTTTCGGGTGAGCCGGATGTCGGCCAATCGCTGGTACCGCGCCTGGCAGGCCGGTGGTGTGGAGGCGCTGGCCTCCAGGGGGCCGGGCGGGGAGAAGTGCCGGTTGGATGAGCGGCGCCTGCAGCGGCTGCGGGCCGAGTTGGAGCGTGGTCCGGCTGCGCACGGATACCTCGAGGACCAGCGTTGGACGCTGGCCCGGGTCGCCGACCTGATCGCGGTCTTGTTCCGCGTCCGCTACACCCTGCGCGGGGTGTCGTATCTGCTGCACCGCCTCGGCTGGAGTCCGCAGATTCCCGTGCAGCGGGCCGTTGAGCGCGGCGAGGGGGTGATCGAGTCGTGGGTCGCCGAGGAATGGCCGGTGATAAAAGGGCGGCGCTCGACCTGGGCGCCTGGCTGTGCTGGGAAGACGAGGCCGGGCAGAGTCTGAGACCGCCCAGGGCGACCACTTGGGCGCCGCGCGGCCGCACTCCGGTGGTGACGGTGACCGGCAAGGGCTATGGCAGGGTGGCGCCGGCCGGGCTGGTGTGCGCCAAGCCGGGTGAGCGTACCCGGCTGATGTATCGGGTCCTGATCCGGCGTGGGCAGCCGGGTGAGGCCAAGGGCTCGGCCCTGCGCGGTTCACGGCGCTGCTGGATGCCGCTCATGCCCAGCTCGGTGGCGCGCTCGTGCTGGTGTGGGACAATGACCGCCGGCACCTGTCACGGGCGATGCGCACCGCGATCGAGGCCCGCCCCTGGCTGACGGTCTTCCAGCTGCCCGCCTACGCCCCGGAGCTGAACCCTGCCGAAGGGGTGTGGTCGGTCCTCAAACGCGGCTTGGCCAACCTCGCTCCCCATGACACCGACCAGCTCACCATGCTGATCAAGACCAAACTCAAACGGATGCGGTATCGTCCCGTGCTGCTCGACGGCTTCATCGCCCAGACCGGCCTCATCCTCAAACCGCCGTAACCTCAGCCTTTCAAACTCAGCCACACGCGGATTTCTGCAACAACTTTTAGTCGAAAGCCCGCTTGGTCACAGTGTGCCACCACCCAAACTGGACCCTTTGAGTAGCCGCTAAAAAATCATGATGCGCGGACTTGACGAGCGCCTTCCCGCCATCAAATATCTAAGAAGATCTGCTCTTGGAGAGCGAAGCGTTGAGCCGATCATCATCAGCGATACCAGTGTCGAAGGACTAGAACGGAGTCCCCGCATTCCGGCCTGGCGTATTGCGTCGCCCTTGATGTGCGATCTCATCTTCTCGGGAACCGAAAAGTTCGTACTGCACTAAAATCGATCGAGAGGGGATGGAAAAACAAATGGCTGACCTGAATCTCCGGTACCTGTCCTATGACGGTATGGCATGGAGCACTGGCGCCCCGATACCCAACACCCAATCGGTGGCCGCTCCAGCCCTGGCGGTTTTCAACGACCGTCTGTACTGTGTGCATCGGGGCGGTAATGACGCCACTCTGTGGTACACGTCATTCGACGGAGGCAAGTGGACGCCCGACAACCCGATCTCGAACTACCAATCGGCGGCCGGTCCGGGGATCGCGGTATTCGACAACAAGCTGTACTGCGCGTATCGACCCGTTGGTGACGCCAACCTCCGGTACACGTCTTTCGATGGCACCAGTTGGAGTGCCGACGCCCTGATACCCAACACCCAATCCGTGGCCCAGCCCTGGCGGTTTTCAACC
>NZ_BAAAVI010000044.1:54686-76646 GCF_039534445.1 Streptosporangium fragile
TACCAATCGGCGGCCGGTCCGGGGATCGCGGTATTCGACAACAAGCTGTACTGCGCATACTGCCCCGGGTGAAGTAGGGGTCCCGGTAATAATCGCGGAAAGCCAACGGATATGAGGCCGCGTCCTGGACGGTGTCCGTCAGACGTTTCCTCAGGGGGTCTTCTCCCGAACGTGTCCCCAGCCGCCAAGTAGCTCTGCGACAGGTCACGGTCGCAGTTCGCGATCGTCACGAGTCGGTCATACCGGCCGATATCGGTTCATGGACCTTCGATCCGGATGGCTCGAACTGGCCCCACCCGAGCGAGTTTCGTCGCGGCGGCCGCCAGGCGCCGGCGGATGACGAATCGCCTTACGCCCCCCGTATGGAGCCCCCGGATGACGCGATGGCGCATTCGAGGGGTCGTCGCAACACGATGCTCGCTTACTGGCGGCGGCCAGCATAGCGAGTCGGCAGGGTTTCCGTATTCCCCGAGGTGCGGGGATACGGAAACCCATGACCGGAAGTCAGCGGATCGCCAACATGGGTGATACGGAGCCGACCGAGAGCAGGGCGGTGCGGTCTCGACTGATGGTGAAGATCTTGGTTACCGGGGATGCGGGTGTCCGTAAGACGGCTGTCACCAGATACCCGCGATTGAGTTCACCCAGCTCAGCGGTATCCCTGTTTGCCGCCTACGGCAGCCGCCAGAACGGGCCTGTGAGGCCGCATTCATCAAGGAGCCCCTGGTTGTGCTCGCGGCTGTGCGGCTGGAACTCGGGGTCCAGGTGATCGCCGTACCATGGGCCGGCCAGGCGCCAGACGGCCGTCGCGTCAGCGATATAGCCGTTGCCCGGCGAGTTGTCCGTCGTCCGCTGCTCGGCGTGACCGCGGTCGCAGAACGCGCGGATCATCGTGCAGGTACCGACAACGTCATCCCACCACTCCTTGGCGGGTCGCGGGAAGCGGATCGCCAGGCCCGCGGGGGGCGGGATCTGCGGGCCTGTCCGGAAACTGATCGGGGCTCCGCACTGCGGGCATGCCGTGTCGATGCGGACGTCCAGGTGGAGGGCGGCGCTGATGCCGAAGGAGTCCCACGCGCATCCGCCCCACCAGCGGCGGTCGTCATGCCCGTCCAGCGGTGTCACGACGAAGGCCATCGGTGCCGACGTGAACGGGTGGGCCATCCGCACCGCATCCCCATCGGGCGTCAGGACCAGGGCACGGACCTCCGCCAGGTCGTGCAAGATCCCCTGGACCGCTTCGACAGTGCTCTGTGTCTTGCGCGCCAGCTCGGCCACTGAGGGCGCGCGCCCCTCGGATGCGAACGTCTCATAGACAAGATCGCGTACTCTCCGCGAATCCGGCGTTTTCAAAGGTGTCCCCTGCCGCTTGCGCTTGACCCTTGACCCTATTCGTACGCGGGGGAGGTTCTCTAAAACTGACAGACATCGTTGACACCCGGGTCTCCGGCCACCACGGAGACCATCATGTCCACCCCGACCCCCCACTGGACCGTGAGGCCGAGCGGCGTCTATACCGTCGTGACGATCGTCGCCTATGCTCGGCTGAGCTGAGGAGGCCGGGATGGACCGTGTCGGGGACAGAGGAGAGGCGCGGCGCCCGTTGTGCTCGCGGTGCGACGTGGGCAGGGTGGCCCCGATCATGTACGGGTACCCGAATTTCACCGAAGCACTGGAACGGGATTTGCAGGCCGGGCTGCTCGTTCTCGGCGGCTGCACCCCTCGCCCAGAAAGGTGGGCGTGCCTGGCGTGCCACACCAGATACCGCGAGATGCCGGGGCCGGGCCAGCGGTGGGGGGAAATCGTCCAGGGAGTTCCCATGGAGATCGGCATCCTGCGCGACGGTGAGCCCGCACGCGCGCTGGTGACCGTCCGCAGGCATGAGCCGTGGACGCTGGCCCTCCAAATTGACGGGGTCGACCTCATCGACTGTCCCGACGGGCCACAGATCATCGCTCAGGGCAACGACTTGTTCGGGGCCCTTCAACAGCTGTGCCGGGCGGCGGACCGGCTGAAGGTCCGCCTGCTGGTGAACGGGGCCCGCCGGGACGCCTACCGCTGCCAGGTCGACGGTCCGGACACCGAGCACCTCGTGTCCTTCCTCCAACCGGGCAGACCCGCCTCGCTCACCGACACCGGCGCGATCTTCGATCCGGCCGATGCCTCGCTCATCGGCACCCCGGACGAGCAGGACCGTATCCATGCCGGCCGGTGACCGGTTTTCACGGCGTGGGCCCAGATGATGGAGGCGGTGGTGGCCGGGCGCCTCCCGACCGGCTGGTACCGGCCATCGACGGTACCGGCCGGTCGGGGCGGTTGCGCATCTGCCGGCCACCACTCATCCAGGAGGGCCGGGGCCTGTCCTCGATGAGTGGTGTGCTGGCCGGCACCGCCTAGCGCCTGCTGCTGGCCCGGCGGCGCCCCGGCCCGCGGCTAGCGCAGATGCCGGGCGAAGAACCCGACCGCGTCCTCCCCTGCGAACTGCGGGACACCGGTGTGCCCGCCCATGTTGGCGTGCAGCGTTTTCTCCTTGGAGCCGAAGGCGTCGAACAGGTCCAGGGCCGCCTGCCGATCGTTCCCTTCGTCATCCCACTGCAGCAGGACGTGCAGCGGAATGGTGACCTGTCGGGCCTCCTCGAACATGGTGCGGGGCACGAAACTCCCGGCGAAGAAGCCGGCGGCCACGATGCGCGGCTCGACCACCGCCAGCCGGATGCCGATGGAGATCACTCCCCCCGAGTACCCGACCGGGCCGCCGATCTCGGGCAGCGACAGGAGGGCGTCCAGCGCCGCCTGCCATTCCGGGACCGCCTTGTCGACGAGCGGGAGGATGAGGGCGTCGATGATCTCGTCGCTGACCGGCTCGCCGGCCTCCATGGCCCGGCGCAGGTCGGCGCGGGCCTGCTCGGCGGCGGCCCAACGGGGCCGGTCACCGCTCCCGGGGAGCTCGATGGTGGCCGCGGCGAAGCCCTCCGCCGCGGCGTGCCGGGCCCGCGCCACCAGCCGGGGGTACATCTTGTGCAGTCCGAGCGGGGGGTGGCCGAGCAGGATCAGCGGGACCGGCGCGGATGCGGATGCGGGCGTCCACAGGATGCCGGGGATCTCGCCGAGGGTGAATTCGCGTTCGAGGACGCCGTCATCGAGGCGCTGCTCGGAGGTGAATTGCATGGTCGTGCCTTTCGGGAGTGCGCTTGAACGGCGCTCCCGGACGACCTATCGCCCGACCGTGACCCCGGAGGGGAGCACCCATGTCGATACGTTCACGGGTACCACCTCCTCGTTCTCTCGCACGGCCACCGGAAAGCTATCAGTGGTCGCCGTGGTCCGCCAACGGGTTTTTGCGGAGGCTCCGTGGCCGGATACCGCGGAGCCGCTCGCCCAAGGGAAGGCCGTGTAGTTAAGGGCTTCGGGCCTGTGACGTGATCGCAGCGTGGCGAAATCGGAACACTACGCAGAGCTGCTCAGGGTCTCATCGGCTTCCCGAGTGGAGGGCCGTTGCCCGTGCGGGTCGAGTGCGGCGGCGGCGGTCTTGAACAGGTACTCGGCGCGCGGGTAGGACAGGGGCCGCGCCCGGTGGCCGGGCAGATGTCATCGACCATGCGGACCGGCGCGGCCACCTCCGGCGCGCGATCACTGTCAACAACCGGGCGCGCAACAGTAGCCGCACAGCATGCCGTCATCGACGGCTGGAAGTGGGAGCCGACGTTGCCGAGCAGACCGAAACCTCGACATCGCCCTCAGTGATCGAACGGGAGTGGTGCACGTCACGCAGAACCGCGTGATCACGGTGACCGTGGACGGCCCCGGAAAGCTGCAAGGCCTGGGCAGCGACGACCCGAAGTCCGAGAACAACTACGCGGACGCCTGCTGCGAGACGTTCGAGGGACGAGCGATGGCGATCATCCGCCCCACCGGCATCGGGCGGATCACCGTCCGCATCACCTCCGAGCAGGGCGAGAGCGCACAGGTGGTCCTGCACGCGACCCGGCCCACCCCCGACGGTCAGATGCCGGACGATGAGCGGGACGAGATGCCCGCCGGACTCGCTCAGCCCGTCGCCGGATGAGTACTGTCACGGGTGTGGACCGCGCTGGGCCCGCTCATGGACGGCGGTCATGGCTGCTGTCCCGCGCCACCGTCGCGGGACAGCAGGTACCGTACCGCTTCGGCGAGGACGGCTCCCGCACAGACTTCCGCGCCCCGCCTCGCGGCTCAGAGGAGGAAGACGAGCTGGGTGGCGATGAGGATGTCGACGACCCCGCACCACTCCGCGTACGAGCGGGACACCACCGCATCCTTCCTGAGGTGGACGAAGTCCCACACGCCGTGCAGGAACCAGCCCGCCGCCACCAGGTAGCGGCCCAGGCCGGGCGCGACGAGCAGCCCGGCCAGCGCCAGCGCGCCGAAGCCGATGACCCCGAAGGCCTGCGCCCGAAGCGCCGGCGAGCGGCGCAGGTCACCGTCGACGGCCCCCCAGACCAGCACGGCCAGCGCCACACCGGCGAAGACCGCCGCCGGTGGCACCACGTCGAGCGCCAGCAGGACCACGTAGAGGATGAGGAGGGCCGCCAGCACCGGCCATGACGCCTCCCGCCGCCGTAACTTGGCGACCACCAGGTAGAGCAGGGACAGCAGCACCAGCACCTGGGCCAGGGGCGCGACCTGCCCGTCCGCCCCGCCGCCCAGGGTGGCCACCACCGGCGCGAGGGCCAGGACCGTGGGCCAGCGCCGCAGCAGGGCGGTCCGGCGCGGCCGTTCGGGTGCGAGGCTAGACACGGGCCGGACCTCCGTACTCGTCACGGCGGCGGAGCATGACCAGCAGCATGAGCGGCAGCATCACCACGTGCTCCAAGAGCAGCAGGGCATCGCCGGGGAGCACGCCCAGCCACAGCAGCGGCAGGAGGGCCAGGGCTGGGACGATCATGGTGGCGGTCATCTCAAGGGTGCCCGCCCAGCCGTGTCCTCGGTGGCGCATCCAGACGACCATCCCGGCCGACATGGTGGCGGCCATCTCCAGTACGGCGACCTCCGGGCGCCCGGGCGGGAACTCCAGGCCCGCCAGCGCGAGCGCACCGCGCACCGCGGCGCCGAGCACCGCCATGCCGACGAGCATCGCGGCGATCATCTCCAGGTAGTGACGGAGGAAGCGCCACCATCCGCGCGCGTGGCGGCTGGGGGTGAGGCCGGGTTCCGTCATGTCGTACTCCTCTCTGTACGGGGGTGTCTCTCGCTGGATCCAGCGTGCGGGCGGAACAGGGCCGCCGGCAGTGCCGAAGCCGCACGTGACGGCGGCGGGATGTCACGAGATCTCATGACATTTGTCATTCGGTGCGGCCCCACCTCTCACCGCCGGCGGACCCGGGGCACAATGGCGGCGTGCGTGACGGACCGATCGACGGAGGGACGGGGCTGGGTGGCTTCCGCCGCTACACGTGGTGGAGCCTCACCGGCACCGTCACCGTCCTCCTCGTGCTGTTCGTCGCCGACTGGGCCGTGGAACAGGACGTGCCCCTCCCGGTGAGGGCCGCCGGCGGCGTCGCGCTGGCCGTGCTGGTCGTGTCCGTCGTGATCCTGCTCGACCACCGGCTGCCGCGCACGCCCGTAGCGGCCCGGCCCGGCCCGCCCGCGGTGACCTGGCTGGCGGCGGGCGGCGCGGCCGCGGCCGTGCTCGGCGCGATCCCGCTGGCACTGCGCGAGCAGGAGCTGTGGCCGCTCGCCCCGGCCGTGATGACGTCGATCGCGGCGATGTTCCTGCCGCCACCGCACCGGCGCACGCTCATCGCCGCCGCGGTGGTCGCCGCGGCGGCGCTCGGCGGGGCCGTCGGCATGGTCGCCGGTGACGGCAGGTGGCCCGCGGCGACGGCCGTCCCCGCCGGGATGGTGGCGTTCGTCGCCTGGACCACTCTCGGCATGCTGTGGGCCTGGGACGTCGCCGACCGGCTGGACCGGGCGCGGCTCCTGGCCGCCGAGCTGGCGGTCAAAGACGAGCGGCTGCGCTTCGCCGCCGACCTGCACGACATCCAGGGCCACCACCTGCAGGTGATCGCGCTGAAGAGCGAGCTGGCGGCGCGGCTCGCCGAGGCCGAACCGGCCCGGGCCGCCGCGGAGATGCGGGAGGTGCAGCGGTTGTCCATCGACGCGCTCCGCGACACCCGCGCCGTGGTGCAGGGATACCGGCGCGCGAGTCTGGAGGACGAGATCGCCAACGCGGCGAAGGTGCTGGCCGCGGCCGGCATCGACACGACCGTGGACCGCGGCGATCCCGCCGACGCGCGGGCCCTGCCCGAGCCGCACCGCCACGTGCTGGGACTGGTCGTGCGTGAGGCCACCACCAACGTGCTGCGCCACAGCCAGGCCCGCCGGGCGCAGGTCGCCTACCGGGTCCGGGACGGCCGCGCCCGCCTGCGGGTGAGCAACGACGGCGTGGCGGACCCCTCCCGGCCCGGGTCGGGCACGGGGCTGCGCGCCCTGGCCGAACGCCTGGAACGGGCCGGTGGCACGCTGGACTGGCACCGCGACGGCGACCGGTTCGAGGTCGTCGCCTCACTGCCGGTCGGCACGCCCGCGGCTGCCGCGGAGGCGGGCGCCCGGTGATCCGCCTGCTGCTGGCCGACGACGAGGACCTCATCAGGGGCGCCCTCGCGGCGCTGCTGGCGCTGGAGGAGGATCTGCACGTCGTCGCCGAGGCGGCCACCTCCACGGACGCCGTGCGGCTGGCCCGCGAGCATCGGCCCGACATCGCGGTGCTCGACCTGGAGATGCCACCGGCCGACGGGCTGCGCGCCGCCGAGGAGATCCGCGCCGAGCTGCCCACCAGCGTCATCCTCGTCACCCGGCACGCCCGGCCGGGTGTGCTGCGCCGCGCGCTGGCCGCCGGGGTGCGCGGGTTCGTGCCCAAGACCACCCCCGCCGCCCGCCTGGCCGAGATCATCCGTGACGTCGCCGCCGGTCGGCGCTACGTCGACTCCGACATCGCCGCCTCCGCGCTGGCCGAGGACGACTGCCCGCTGACCGAGCGCGAGCTGGAGGTGCTGCGCGTGTCGCGGACGGGCGCCTCGATCAACGAGATCGCCGCGCAGGTCCATCTGGCCCCCGGCACGGTGCGCAACTACCTGTCGGCCGCCATGGCCAAGCTCGGCGTCGCCTCACGTCACGCCGCCGCGCATCGCGCCTGGGAGGAGGGCTGGATCTGAGCAGGTGTCTGCCGAACCCTCCAGGAGCCCTTTAGCGGGCGAAGGTGTGCTCGAAACCCTCCTCGGTCTCCACTCGCACCGGGGTGAACCGGAACGCGGCGAGCACCGGCGCGTCGATCGCCGGGTACTCGGCGCTGAGCCGTTTCACCAGGTCACGGGTCTGGCGTAGGGAGCTGAGGTCAGATCTGACGAAGTAGGCGCGCATGAGGTCGACGAGCACCAGCGCCGGGCGCTCCCCGAACGGCAGGGACCGCCCGAACACCTCCCCGTGGTTCCCGATCATACCCGGCCCGGTGGCGCCGACCCGGGCGGAGGGCCCTTCCGGCTACAGCCGGACCATGATCGTTCTTGGCGCCAACGGCTGTATCGATGTTCCCCGCGGCCGTACCGACACCCCGGGTTCGCCGGCGCGGACCGGATTCGGTGTCTTGCTTCCAGCGATTCGCCGACCTGCCGGGGAGGCTGTGTGAGCACGACCCCGGCGAGACCGGTGACACGCCGGTCACCGGCATCCGGCCATGCGTGAACAGGGGAACCGGGCTATGCTATGACCCTACCGAATAAACAAAACCCCCATTAGACAGGAGTCTACCAAAGGAATGGAGCTTCGTCAACACGGGTCCGTGCTCGCCGAGGCGTTACGGATCGAGCAGGCACATGTCACCAGGCTTTACGACCGTCTCGACGCCGTCCGGGAGGAGACCGCCGCCGCCCTGCGCGCCGAGCACGCGCGCGGCGAGATGGGCGGCACGCACCAGGCCAGGTTCGAACGCGAGGTCGCGGCCGACGAGCACGCCCGCCGCCTGGCCCGGCTGTTCGGGGTCGAACGTGACCTCTGCTTCGGCAGGATCGACGAAGCCGACGGCGAGACCCTCTACATCGGCCGGATCGGCCTGCGCGACGACGACCGCGAGATCATCCTCACCGACTGGCGCGCCCCCGCCGCCCGCCCCTTCTACACGGCGACTCCCGCCAGCCCCGGCTCGCTGGTGCGCCGTCGCCACCTGCACCTACGTGAGCGCACCGTGGTGGGCCTCGACGATGAGGTGTTCGACCTGGAGCGCCTCAGCGAGAGTGACCGCCGCACGCTGGTGGGCGAGGCCGCGCTCCTGGTGGCCCTGCGGCGGGGCCGCACCGGCCGGATGAACGACGTGGTGGCCACCATCCAGACCGAACAGGACCGGGTCATCCGCTCGGGCCTGGCCGGCGCGCTGGTGGTGCAGGGCGGCCCCGGCACCGGCAAGACCGTCGCCGCGCTGCACCGGGCCGCCTTCCTGCTCTACACCCACCGCGCCGTCCTGGAGCGGCGCGGCGTGCTGGTGGTGGGCCCCAACCCGCTGTTCTCCCGCTACATCGGGCAGGTGCTGCCCTCCCTGGGAGAGACCGACGTGGTCCTGTCCAGCCTCGGCGAGCTGTACCCGGGCGTGCGCGCCACCGCGACCGACACCCCGGCCACCGCCGTCGTCAAGGGCGACCCGCGCATGGCCGGCGTCGTCGCCGCGGCGCTGCGCGACCGCCAGCGCGTCCCCGACGGGGACCTGGAGGTCGCGATCGTCGTGCGGACCTCGGTGCGCGACGGGGTGGAGGTGGTGGTCGAACGGATGACACTCACCGTGGACCACGACACCTGCGTCCGCGCCCGAGACCGGGCCAGGACCTCACGCCACCCGCACAACGTGGCCCGCCGCCTGTTCATGATGGACATCCTGAAGGCGCTCGCCGTGGACGAGGCCGTCCGGCTCGACGCGTCCCTGGAGGAAGAGGACCTGCGCCATGCCCGCAAGGCGCTGTGGTCACAGCCCGCGGTCCGCGACGCGGTGGACGCGCTCTGGCCGCTCCTGACCCCGGAACGGCTCATCGCCGACCTGCTCGCCTCCCCCGCCGCGCTCCACTCGGCCGCCCCCGATCTGACCGAGGACGAGCGCGCCGCGCTGCTCCGGCCGCCCGGCGCGCCGTGGACGGTCGGCGACGTGCCCCTGCTGGACGAGGCCGCCGAACTCCTCGGCGAGGACGAGGACGCCGGCACGCCCGCCGAGGCGGCACGGGCCGCCGAGGAGGAACGCGAGGCCGAGGAGCGGTACGCCCGGGGCGTGCTGGAGTTCACCGGCCTGCTGGAGGACCGGATGATGGTGGCCGGCGCACTGGCCGAGCGCCACCGCGACACCGGACCGGCCGTCACCACCGCGGAGCGGGCCCGCCGCGACCGGCGGTGGGCGTACGGGCACGTCATCGTCGACGAGGCGCAGGAGCTGTCGGCGATGGCCTGGCGGGCCGTGATGCGCCGTATCCCGGCGCGCTCGCTGACCGTGGTGGGCGACATCGCGCAGACCGGTTCGGCGGCCGGGGCGCGCTCCTGGGGCGAGATGCTCGACCCGTACGTCAAGGGCCGCTGGCGGCAGGAGCACCTGGCGGTCAACTACCGCACCCCGATGGAGATCATGCGGGTGGCGGCCGACGTGCTGCGCGCGGTCGCGCCGGGCCAGGAACCCCCCGAGTCGGTCCGCGAGGGCGGGAGCGCGCCGCGCGCCGTCCCCCTCGACCCGGACGCCCCCGACGGTCCCGCCGCGCTGAAGGCGGTGGTGGAGGGCGAACTGGCCGAGATCGGCGAGGGCCGCCTGGCCGTCATCGTGCCCGACGCCCGGTACGACCGGATCGCCGCGCTCTTCCCCCGCGACGGCGACGTCCTCGACGCTCCCGTCGCGGTCCTGACCGTCACCGCGTCCAAGGGCCTGGAGTTCGACGCCGTCGTGGTCGTCGAGCCGGACGAGATCCTCACCCGGACGCCGATGGGCGGCCACGACCTGTATGTGGCGATCACCCGGGCGACCCGGCGGCTGACCGTGACGCACCGAAAGGACCTCCCGCCGATGCTGTCGAGGCTCGAGCGTCACAGGCCCTAACCTGGGGGCACTTTTGGACGTCGGGGAGGAGTCATTCGATGGCGCCGGTTCTGGAGAGTACGGCTCGCGCGCTGCTGCGCAGGATCGCGGTCGAGCAGGCCGAGGGGCGGCTGCCGTCCCTGACCGCGGCGGTGGTGCGCGACGGGGAACTCGCCTGGTTCGGCTCGCGTGGCAAGGTGGACGGCGCGCCTCCCACCACCGCCACCCAGTACCGGATCGGTTCGATCACCAAGAGCCTGGTGGCCACCGTGGTCATGCGGTTGCGCGACGAGGGACGAGTGGACCTGCTCGACCCGATCGGCAAGCACGTCCCCGGCACGCAGGTCGGCGAGGTGACCGTCGCCCAGCTGCTGTCGCACACCTCCGGGCTGAGCGCCGAGTCCCCCGGCCCGTGGTGGGAGCGGACCCCGGGCATGCCGGTGGAGCGGCTCGTCGCCGCGCTCGGGCCGGACGCCGCCAAACACCGCCCCGGGCGCCGCTACCACTACTCCAACGTGGGCTTCGCCCTGCTGGGCGAACTGGTCGCCCGGCACCGGCGGGCGAACTGGGCGCGGGCCGTGGCGGAGGAGGTCCTGCAGCCGCTGGGCATGCGTGACACCACGACCCGGCCGCGCGCCCCGCACGCCGTCGGCTACGCCGTGCACCCGTGGGCGGACGTGCTGCTGCCCGAGCCCGAACACGACGCGGTCGCCATGGCCCCGGCCGGGCAGCTGTGGTCCACCCCCGCCGACCTGGCGCGGTGGGCGGCGTTCGTCGCCGGCGACACCGGAGGCGTGCTCGCCCCGGCCACCGTGGCGGAGATGCGCGAGCCGGCGACCGTCGACGACGGTGACGCCTGGACCGGCGGGTACGGTCTGGGCCTGCAGCTGGCCCGCGCGGGCGGCCGCCGCCTGGCCGGCCACACCGGTTCCATGCCGGGTTTCCTGGCCACGGTGTGGGCCGACCCCTCCGACCGGGTCGGCGTGCTGTTCACGGCCAACTCCACCGCGGGGGTCAGCCGCACCCTGCTGACCGACCTGCTGGCCATCCTGGACCAGCACGAGCCGCGGCTGCCCGACGAGTGGGAACCCGTCGCCGACGCCGCGGGCCTGCTGGAGCTGGCCGGGCCGTGGTACTGGGGGCCTTCCCCGTACGCGCTGCGGCTGCTGCCGGAGGGCGGGGTCTCCCTCCACCCGATCGGCGGCGCCGGCCGGGCCTCCCGGTTCGCCGCCCAGGCCGACGGGACCTGGCTGGGGCTGGACGGCTACTACGCGGGCGAGACGCTGCGGGTGATCCGCCGGGCCGACGGCTCGGTCAGCCATCTCGACCTCAACACCTTCGTCTTCACCCGCACCCCCTACGACCCCGGGGCCGATGTGCCCGGCGGGGTGGACGAGGACGGCTGGCGCAGCTGAGCGGCGAGGGCGGCGGCCCGGCCGCCGCCCTCCCCGTACACCACCTCCACCCGGTGCACCACGCGCGGCGCGACCAGCGCCACCCCGGCGGCCCGGTCGGGCAGCGCCGAGGCGGGCAGCAGGGTCAGCCCGTGCCCGGCGGCGGCCAGGTTCAGCACGGTGCGCAGGTCATCGCCGTCGTAGCGGAAGGCGACGCGGAACCCGTCCACGCCCGCCAGCTCACGCAGCCGCTCCACCGGCACCGCGGCCGGCGCCTGCAGCCACAGCGCCGCGGCCAGGTCGGCCAGCGCCAGCCCGCGCCGGCCCGACAGCGGGTGACCGGCCGGCAGGACCACCACCAGTTCCTCCTCGGCGATCCCGAAACCGGACAGCGGCCCGACGTCCGGCAGCCGCAGCGGGTCGCTCGGGGCGGCGATCCCGTCGACCAGGCCGAGGCCGGCCGAGCCGGAGGCGACCTGCTCGGCGACGCGCTCGCGGGCGACGGTGCGCAGTGTCACCTCGACGCGCTCCAGCGCCAGGGCCCGCGTGACCGCGGGGGTGCAGGCCAGCGGGGAGGCGGCCACGGTCAGCCGCCGGGCCGGTCCCGCGGCGGCGCGCAGCACGTCGGCGCGGGCGGCCCGGTGGCGCAGCAGCAACGGACCGGCGTGCTCCAGCAGCCGCTCCCCCGCGAAGGTGGGCGCCACCGGGCGGCGATGCAGGAGCGGCAGGCCCAGGTCGGCCTCCAGGGCGGCGATCTGCTGGGAGACGGCCGACTGGGTGTAGCCGAGCTCCGCGGCGGCGGCGGAGAAGGAGCCCAGGCGGGCGACGGTCACGAACGTGCGCAGCAGGTGCGGGTCCACGGTGCATCAGTATCGCTTATCGGTCCAGCAATAATCATCGTTGGCGCTTACCCGGGTGGCCGGGTGAGGATCGGGGCATGACGATCGCGAGAATCGCCCTGGTGGGCGACAGGTCCCCGGACGTCCAGTCCCACACGCGCATCCCCGTCCTGTTCGACGCGCTGCGCGAGCGCGACGGGCTGCTGCTGGACGCCTACTGGATCCCCACGACCGACACCGGCGGCCTGGAGGGTTTCGACGGCATCTGGATGGTGCCCGGCAGCCCGTACCGCAGCGAGGCCGACGCGGTGGACGCCGCCCGCACCGCCCGCGAGGCGGGCATCCCGTTCCTGGGCACCTGCGCCGGCCTCCAGCACGCCGTGCTGGAGTACGCGCGCAACGTCCTCGGCCTGCGGGTCGCGCACGCCGAGAACGACCCGGACGCCGGCGACTTCCTGCTGCTGCCGCTGGCGTGCTCGCTGGTCGGCCACGAGGACACGGTGCACCTGACGCCGGGGTCGCTGGCCGAGAGGATCCTCGGCACCGAGAAGACCGTCGAGCGGTACTTCTGCAACTTCGGGCTCAACGCCGACTACGTGCCCGCGCTCCAGGCGGGCGGGCTGAGCTTCACCGGCCACGACGACGCGGGGCAGGTCCGGGTCCTGGAACTACCCGGCCACCCGTTCTTCCTGGCCACGCTCTTCCAGCCGGAACTGGCCGGTGACGGCACCCGCCCGCACCCGGTCGTCGCCGCCTTCGCCGCGGCCGCGGCGGCCCGGGCCGGGACACGCGCACCAGCCTGAGATGCCGGGCCCTCCGGTGCGGACCGGCCGGCGCGGGCCCCGCGACGCGCGGCCATGACCGAAACCTGCAAGACCGCGGTTCCACGGCCGGCACATGATGAACGTATGAGCATCGACCTTCCGGCGGTCGCCTCCTTCATGGCCGGCCACGCGCGCGTGCTGGACCGCCGCCGCTTCCAGCTGCTGATGGGCGAGACCGATCCCGTCCCCGCGCTGGCCGCCCTGGACGGCTATCGCAACCCTGACGGCGGCTACGGCTGGGGGCTGGAGCCCGACCTGCGTTCCCCCGAGAGCCAGCCCGGCGCCGCGCTGCACGCCTTCGAGGTGTTCGAGGACATCGCCCCGGCCACCACACCGCAGGCCACCGCCCTGTGCGACTGGCTGGAGTCCGTCACCCTGCCCGACGGCGGTCTGCCGTTCGCGCTGCCCCTCACCGTCGGCGCCGGCACCGCCCCCTGGTGGAAGGGCGCCGACCCCGCGGCCTCCTCACTGCAGATCACCGCCGTGACCGCGGCCGCCGCCCATCGCGTCGCCGCCCACGATCCGGTCGTCGCCGCCCACCCCTGGCTCGAAAAAGCCGACCGCTACTGCCTGACCGCCATCGAAGCGATCGACACCGCGCCCCACGCGTACGTGCTGGCCTTCGCGGTACGGTTCCTCGACGCCGTGTACGGTATCCACCCCGAGGCGGCCGGCCTCCTGGAGCGTCTCGGCAAGCACATCCCCGCCGACGGGCGGCTGCCCGTCGAGGGCGGCACCGAGGAGGAGTCGCTGCGCCCGCTCGACGTCGCCCCGTTCCCCGACCGCCCGGCGCGGGGGCTGTTCACGCCGGAGGTGATCTCCGCCGATCTGGAGCGCCTGGCCGGCCTGCAACAGGACGACGGCGGATGGACGGTCGACTACGCCGAGATCTCACCGGCGGGCGCCCTCGAATGGCGCGGCCACGCCACCGTATGCGCCCTCGACATCCTGCGCCGCAACGCCATGTCCTGAGAGGGCGACGCACGCGGGGACGGCCGCCGGTCAGTCGTCGCACCGTACCGCGCCGGCGGCGACCTGGCCGACCGACCCCCGGGGCTCGCCCTGCCCGGGCAGGATGGCCCAGCGGGACCGGTGACCTGCCCGTACTGGGATCGACGGGCAGGTACGCGCTCATCGCGGCATGTACGTGCGATCGTGCGGGGTCAGTGGTCATCGTCTCCAGAACAGGAGGTGAGTGACTCCGCTGGGGCTCGGTACTGTCTCGAGGTGGAAGCGGTCGAGCAGGTCGGTGTGGCTCTCCCACAGTCGTTCGCCTCGACCGAGGTCGACGGGCGCGACGGCGATGTGCATCGTGTCGACCAGGTCGGCCTCGATGAACTCGCGGACGGTGGCGACTCCGCCGCCGAGGCGCACGTCCCGGCCGTCGGCGGCCTGCTTCGCGCGTGCCAGTGCCTCGGCCGGTGTCGCGTTGAGGAAGTGGAAGGTGGTGTCGGCCAGGGTGAAGGACGGACGTTCGTGGTGGGTGAGCACGAAGACCGGTGTGTGGAACGGCGGGGTGTCGCCCCACCATCCCCGCCACTCGTGGTTCTCCCAGGGGCCACGCTGGGGGCCGAACTTGTTACGCCCCATGATCTCCGCTCCTATGTTGCGGGTGTGGTCGCGGGTCAGGTAGTCGTCCAGGCCGCGAGTGCCACCGGGGTCGGTGCGGTTCACCCAGCTGGCGGTGGCGCCCGCCCAGGACCAGAGCGGGGTGGGGTCTGCGTGGCCGAAGGGCCGGTCCAGGCTCTGCCCCTCACCGGCACCGAACCCGTCCCGCGACACGTTGAAGCAGTGCACCCTCAACAGCTGCGACATGCATCCTCCTTGGGAGCCGACAAGCAACTTCCGACGGAACGCCCAGGCCGGGCGCCCCTTCGGGGAGATAGTCGGAACAGCGGGGAGATTCTTGCGGTCCGGTACCGCAAGAATGCGGCACCGGCGTCGACTCGGGGCTGTGTCGCACACCGATCGCTAGCGGGGCGTCCCGTCGCGCTCGCTTCTTTGGGCGAGGCGTTGGAGTTGCCCTTCGTGCACGTCGCTCACCCACTCCCAGCCGGGCTTGGCCGATGAGCCGACCCGTGGGTCGGCGGGGACTTGGCCGTTCCGCAACGCGAGTACGTACGCCCGATCCTGTTCGATCCGTGCCTGTACCTGGTCGGATCCGCCGACGGAACCGTGGCCCGGGACGACGACATCAACGCCGCCCGCCACACCCTCGAGCAACCGCAGCGCGGCGAGGTAGTCCTCGATCGGGTCAGCGGTGCCGTCCAAGTCGAGCATCGGAATCAAGACATCAGAAAGCATGTCGCCGGCGACGAGAACCCCGCGTTCCCCGATCAACAGCGCCGCATGGCCCGGGGCATGCGCTTGATGCTCGATGATCCGGACCCCGGGGCCGTCCCAAGGAATCTGCGCAGTTTCGGCGGGCAGGCCGGTAATGAGGCCGAGTAGGTCCAGCGGTACCTGCCCGGCGATTTCCGTCTCGAGCAGGTGGGCGGCGACGCGAGCCTTCGCACCTGCGTCCGACAGCCGATCTCGGACAGTGGCCGCGCAGCGCGCCGTGCCGTAACGGGGCGCCTCGCCGAGCCGGGTGTGCCAGAGCAGGTGATCCCAGTGCGGATGCGTAGAAAACCCTGCCACAACGGGCTGACCCAACTCGCGAAGGTCGTTCGCGAGGCAGTCGATCTCGGAGCCGGTCACCCCGGGGTCGATGAGCAGCACACCGGCCCGGCCCTGCACCACAACGGCGTTGCTCTGCACGAACTCGCTCTCATGGACCAGCACACCCTCCGCGACCTGCCTCAGCACGAGCCCGCCTCCTTTGCATCCCGGATGGCGTAGCGATGCATCGTGACGCCCTGCTCGAACGATCGCTGCTCAAGCAGGTCGAGATCGATCGGTACGTCGTAGTCGTCGAACAACGGCCTGCCGAAGCCGAGGATCGCGGGATGGGTGAAGAGCAGCAGCTCGTCAAGAAGCCCCGCCCGGAGCAGCTGCGTCGCGAGCGCCGCGCCGCCCACACTGATGCTGCCGTCGGTTTCGGCCCGCAGGGCGGCGAGTTGCTCGATCGCGTCGTCTCCGCCGATGATCCGGGTGTTGTGGTCGGCGCTGAGGCGCGTGCGGGAGACGAGCACCTTGGGCTTGGCGGTCCAGATCTCGCCGTACTCACGCATGACATCCGGCAGCGACGCGTCCTCGCGCGCCCGTGGCCAGTACTCCTCCATGACCTCGTAGTAGACCCGGCCTTGGACCATGAGCGCGAGCGCCTGCGTCTGCGCGTTGGCCTCGCGGTGCAGTTCCTCGTCGATGCGCAGCCACTCGCCGGCGCCGTTGTCCCCCGGAACTTGCTCGATCCGCAGGTCGAGGGATACCTGCATCGAGTAAACGAAGCGGCCCATCAGCTCCTCTTCCCAAAAGTGATTGCACTCTGCAACTACTATATTGGGAGCGAAATACCGGTCAAGGAGGAATCGTGGAACCACGGTCGGGGTGTCCGATCAACGCCGCCGTCGAGGTGCTCGGAGATCGCTGGTCGTTGCTCGTGCTGCGCGACATCATCTTCGGCGACCGCCGCTACTTTCGGGCGCTGCTCACCGGGTCGATTGAGGGCATCGCCTCGAATATCCTCGCCGACCGCCTCGTGCGGCTCGTCGAGGCGGGGATCCTCACCCGCGGCACCGCCGCGCGGGGGCAGCGCGCTCGATACAGCCTCACCGAAGCCGGCATCCAGACTCTTCCGATCATCTATGCCCTCGGCAACTGGGGCCTCGACTGGCGCCCGGGCAGCGACGAGCTCCGGAGCCGGCAGCAACTCATGCGCGATGAGGGTCCGGTGTTCATCGAGGAGCTCATGAACGAGCTTCGCGTCCGCCACCTCGGCGCCCCGCCGAAGCCGCCCGACGGTCCAGGCCCGTTCGAGCGCCTCGACGCCGCCTACGCCGCGGCCGCCGAGCAAGAACACCTCGATTAACGGTGACGGACGACCCCGCCCTGACCTTCTCGGGCTCCGGTAGCTTGCCATCACCGCGCACAAGCCGTCGCCGCCATGGGACAGACACGCTGCCTGCCCGACGTCGGACGGCTCCGCAACGCCCCAGAGCCGTTTTGAACTCGGACCTCGCCGGATCCCTGGTTGCTGCTCAAGCCCCGACTCCATGGTGAACGGCAGCCTCAGGGGTGCCGTCCGACCGTCGAAGGAGACGACATGAAATTCTTGTTGATCATGCATAACAACCCGAAGATCTGGGACGCGCTGACCGAGGAGGAGCGCAACGAGGTGATGAGCGGCCACGGCGCGTTCATGGAGACCGTCACCAAGTCCGGGGAGATGATCGGCACCGTCGCGCTGGCCGACCCGTCGCAGAGCGCCGTGGTCAGGGTCCGGGGCGGCGTCCCGGCGGTGACGGACGGGCCCTACCTTGAGGCCAAGGAGTACCTCGGCGGCTACTACCTGGTGGAATGCGACAGCAGGGAGCGTGCCCTGGAGCTGGCCGCGCTCATTCCGGACGCCGGCGTCGAAGGCCTGGGCATCGAGGTGCGGCCGGTGGTCTACGCAGGCACGGCGGACGACTGAACACGCGGTGAAGTTCCTGCTGAATCCCTACCTGAACGCCGCCGACTCACCGGAGGAAGGGTTGGGCCATGAGGAGTTCCTGGCCGCGGCCGGGCGAGCAGGGGAACTGATCAGTGCCCACGCGCTCGCCGATCCTTCCATCAACGCCGTCGTACGGGTTCGGGACGGCGTGGTGACGGTGAGCGAGGGCCCGTACGTCCAGGCCTCGGATCATGTCGCCGGTCAGTACGTGGTCGACTGCGAGAGCCGGGAGTGCGCCGTGGAACTGGCCGCCCTGACACCGAGCGGCCAGGCCGGCGGCGTGGAGGTGCGGCCGCTGATGGACTCGGCCGGGATGGAGATGTGAGCGCGTCCGAACGCCTCGGGGACCTGCTGCGCGAACTCGCGCCGCAGGTCCTCGGCGTGCTCCTGCGCCGCCATGGCGGGTTCGAGGAGTGCGAGGACGCGGTGCAGGAGGCGTTGCTCGCCGCGGCGACGCAGTGGCCCGGTGAGGGCGTCCCGGAGAACCCGCGGTCCTGGCTGGTCACCGTCGCCTCCCGCCGCCTGGTCGATCAGGTACGCAGCGAGCAGGCGCGCCGCCGCCGGGAGATCACCGCGGCGGCACGGGAGGCGCCGGACGCCGGCCTCGCACCGGCGCCCGGCGACGAAAGCGGAGGCGACCAGGACGACACGCTCACGCTGCTGTTCCTGTGCTGCCATCCGGCGTTGACGCCCGCCTCTCAGGTGGCGCTCACGCTGCGCGCCGTCGGCGGGCTCACTACCGCCGAGGTGGCCCGGGCGTTCCTCGTGCCGGAGGCCACCATGGCACCGCGGATCAGCCGCGCCAAGCAGCGGATCAAAGCCGCCGGCGCGTCGTTCGAGCTGCCCGCCGCCCACGAGCGCGTCACACGGCTGGACGCCGTCCTCCACGTGCTCTACCTGATCTTCAACGAGGGCTACACCGCCAGCTCCGGACCCGACCTACACCGCGGCGAGCTCACCACAGAGGCGATCCGGCTCACCCGGATGCTGCACCGCTCCTTGCCGGACGACGGTGAGGTCACCGGGCTGCTCGCGCTGATGTTGCTGACCGACGCCCGTCGCGCGGCCCGCGCCGACCCGGACGGCGCCCTCGTGCCACTGGCCGAGCAGGACCGCGGCCGGTGGGACGCCGCCATGATCGAAGAGGGCACCGCGCTGGTCACAGACGCCATGTCCGCCTCGCCCCTCGGCCCTTACCAGCTCCAGGCGGCAATCGCCGCGCTGCACGTCCAGGCGCCGCGGGCCGAGGACACCGACTGGGAACAGATCCGCATTCTGTACGGAATCCTCACTCGGATCGCGCCGAACCCGATGGCCACGCTCAATCACGCCGTCGCGGTCGCGATGACCCGCGGGCCCCAGGCCGGGCTCGAACTGCTGGAAAGCCTGGACGGCGACCCCCGGATCGCCCGTCACCACCGCCTCTACGCCGTCCGCGCCCACCTGCAGGAACTGGCCGGCGAGTACGCCGCCGCGCGAGCGAACTACCGGCTGGCGGCCCGGCGTACCACGAGCCTGCCCGAACAACGCTACCTGCGGGACAGGGCAGGCAAGCTAGACCGATAACAGCCGCCGAGGGCGCGCCCGGTGGCCCGATGCTCATCCGTTGACAGCATCCGCGCCGGTTCTTATCAGCGATCTGTTCTTGGGGCGGCGTAGTGCCATAGCTGAGGTGCCATCCGCACGATCATGGCGACGGTTATCACGGTGAGCAGTCCGCCGATGCCGATCGTCACTTGAGGACCGTATACCTCCGCGGCCATCCCGTGCAGCAGGTTGGCGAGCTGTGGGCCTCCCAACAGAACGACGGTGAGTGCTCCCTGGATCCGGCCGCGCATGGCGTCGTCGGTATACGCCTGTGAGATGGCGTTGCGGAAGGTACTGAGCACGAAATTCGCCGCGCCACCGAGCATGAGCGCCGCCAGGGCGAGCCACAGTCGGGGGGCCAACCCGAGGATCACGACGGTTCCTCCCCAGGCAGCGGCGGCCGATGCCATCAGGGCACCGTGGCGACGGGCGCGTGTGAACGTCCCCGACATCAGCCCGGCCGCGAAAACACCGGCCGGGTAGGCGGCGTAAAGCAGGCCCAGCTCCAGGCCTCCTCCCGCAGGCCCGCCATAGGTGCGTTGCGCCAGCTCCGGAAGAAGCGCTACCGGCATCCCGAAAACCATCGCGGCGAGGTCCACTGCCAGCACGGCTACGAGCACCCGGTTGGTGAGCAGGCAGCGGAACCCGGTGAGCACCTGTCCAAGCGCGGACCGATGCCGTTCATACTGTGCCGCCGCAGCGTCGGACAGTGCTTTTGAGATCGCGTCCGGCGATCCGTCACGTGGCACCGGGTAAGGGCCGGGCAAGATCGGCGGTAACTTGGCGACCGCCCACACGACGGTCAGCAGCGCGACGGCGTCGAGCAGGTAGAGCGTGCCGAGCCCGACCACCGGAATCAGCAGGCCTGCCAGTATCGGGCCCATGATCGACCCGGTGTAGCGGACGAGCGAACTGAGACCGTTCGCCGCGGGCAGCAGGTCAACGGGTACGAGGCGGGGCACCGTTGCACCCATCGTCACCATGATCGCCCCGAAGGTCAGCCCTTGGCATGCCACCAACGCCAGCAGGACGGCGACAGAACGGCTTCCCAGCGACGCCTGCGCCCACAGCATCGCGTAGGTCAGCGCAAGGCCGCAGTGAGCGGCCAGCAGTAGCCGTCGCCGGTCCATGAGGTCGGCGAGGGTTCCGGCCCACAGCGATGCGACGACCAAAGCACCGAATGACACTGCGGCTGCAGCGCCGACGGCCGCGGACGAGCCGGTCAACGTGAACAGCTGCGTCGGCACCGTAACCACGCTGAACGAGCCACCGACTGCGCAGGTGGCCGAGGCGACCCACAACCGCCGGTAGGCGGGAATGGCCAGAGGGCGCCGGTCGAGCGTGTACGTGCCCAAAGAACGTACAGCCGACGCGCTCATCTTCCACCGCCGCCGTTGCAACGGCGGCTTCGGCCGCTTGAACAGGGACCGGTCACAGCGTCACCACGTCAGCCACCACGCACGCGATGTTGTCCGGGGCGCCCGCGTCGTATGCCAGCCTGACCAGCTCATCGATGACCTGCTCAGGGTCTCCCGTGCCGCTCAGTACGCCGCGCAGGGGCTCTGCCGCAACGACGGTGGACAGTCCGTCGGAGCACAACAGGTAGCGGTCGCCGGCTACGGCCGTATGCAGTGACAGGTCCGGCTGGGACCCGCCCATGCCCGTGAGCGCGCGGACCAGCAATGAGCGTTGCGGATGCGAGACGGCCTCCTCCTCGCTCAGGCGGCCTTGGTCGACCAGCGACTGCACGTAGGTGTGGTCGTGGGTGATCTGGAAGATCTCGCCATCGCGCAACAGATACGCCCGCGTGTCACCGATGTGCACCAGCGCCAGCTGGGAGCCTGACCACAGCATCGCGGTAAGCGTCGTGACCGCCTCACTGGACGGTGCCGACTCGGTTATGTCCTGAATCGCCCGGTCGGCTTGACCAACCGCGTCGGCGAGCGCACCGAGAAGATCGCCGGCAGGTACGGCCTTCGTCTCCAACGGCTTGAGCGCGTCGATGGCCGCCACGCTCGCGAGGTTCCCGCCCGGACCGCGCATTCCGTCGGCCACCGCCAGCAGCCGAGCGCCGGCGTAGGCGACATCCTCGTTGCTCGTGCGAACCAGCCCCGACTCCGACCGGGCCGCGTAGCGGATACCGATCATGGTTTCTGCGTCTTCCACAGCGCTACCCCTTCCCGACAGGTAATCGACGAGGAAAGTGGCGAGTCGTTCGCGTACGGCGGTGTCGGCCATGACCTGCGCCCAGTAGTCGGCGACCTGCTCGGCCGCCGCCTTCGGCTCCAGGTCGCATACCTGGCGGATGCGGGCCAGCGGCATGCCCAGACGCCGTAACCACGCGATCAACCGGGCCCGCTCCAACTGCGCCGGATCATAGAAGCGGTACCCCGACTCCCCGTCTACCGCAGCCGGCCGGAGCAAACCGAGCTCGTCGTACAGCCGTAACGCCTTCGGTGACAATCGCGCAGCCCGGGCGAACGCCCCGATCGTCAGCAGCCCCACACCCAACCCTCCTCGCACCGGCCAGGACGACCGGCACCACGATGCTGCGCCTTCACCCAGGGGCAAGGTCCACACCTCACCGTTGGCAAGGTGGATCACCCCGGGTTGGTTGGAGGCTCCGGAACCTGGAAGGGTGAGGAGCTAT
>NZ_BAAAVI010000045.1:0-70835 GCF_039534445.1 Streptosporangium fragile
CGCCGGTGACTGGACTGAGGAGCGAAGGAGCGAAGCGGATGAGCGACGAGGGAAGTCACCGGGTCAGAGCACCCGAGCCGCGACGCGCCAGCGTCGCCAGCCAACACGCGGATGAGCGACGAGGGAAGTCACCGGGTCAGAGCACCCGAGCCGCGACGCGCCAGCGTCGCCAGCCAACACGCGGATGAGCGACGAGGGAAGGAGCCGGATCAGAGCACCCGAGCCGCGACGCGCAGCGTCGCCATAAACACAGCCATAAACACAGCCATAAACACAGCCATAAACACAGCGTCGCCATCAACTCAATCGGCGAGGCCGTCCCAGGGCTGGCGGCCGCCGGAGGCGGCCTGGCCTTCGGGGCAGTGGCGGCGGAAGTCGCACCAGGAGCAGAGCGGGCCGGTCCGGGGCGGGAAGAGCGCGTCGATCTCCTCGGGGATCCGGGGCGGGCTCCGGTCGGCGCCTTTGGGCCGGGCGGTCGTGGCCGACCACTCCTTGTAGCGGTCGTCGGCCTCCGAGGCCTCGATCGCGATCTCCTCGGCGTGGGACAGGTGACGGGCCAGGGATTCGTCGGTGTGCACCCACTCCACGATCGAACCGGTCGGCAGGTGGTGAAGTTCCACCCGGTGGCAGGGGCGGCGCATGACCCGGGAGGAGGCGATGGCGTAGACCGCCAGCGCGAGCGAGGAGCGGGCGTCGTCGGTGCCGAGGGGACGACGGCCGGTCTTGTAGTCGACGACGACCAGTTCCTCTCCGCGCCGGTCGAGGCGGTCGATGCGGCCGGAGAGGGCCAGCACGGAGGTGCGCGTGGCCACCGTGCGTTCCACGCCGACCGGCTCGGCGGCGGGGTCGAGGGTCGCCGCGTATCCGGTGACCATGTCGCGGGCCCGGTCACGCCAGGTGGCCGACTGTTCCGCGTCGCGGAACCCCTCGTTGATCCATCCCCTGGTGAGCAGGGTGCCGGCGACCGCCGGTGTGCGCCGCTCGTACGGCTCGCGCCACCAGGCGGCAAGGGCGTTGTGCACACTGATGCCCACGCTGTTGTGCGCCCAGGGCGGCCCCTTGGGCGGCGCGGGGCGGTCCAGGTAGGCGAACCGGTAGCGCCTCGGGCACTCGAGCCAGGTGTTCAGCCGCGACGGCGTGCACGCGTACAGCCGCCGCGGCATGCCCTCCAGGGGAAGCTGGTCCATGGAAGGTTACTGGTCGTGGGCGTTCAGCCGGATCCCCGCGGCGCGGGTGCCGTCGGTCAGCGGGGACTCCGCCCCGGGCTCCTGGTCGTCCGAACCGCGGGTCAGCGAGCCGGAGAGCCAGGCGTCGAATTGGGGCTCCAGGGCGCCGATGGTCGTCTCCTCACCGTGCGCGGGCAGCACCCGGGTGCTGTGCGCCAGGGTGAACAGGCGCCCGCCGATGGCGGTCAGCTGGTCGGCCAGGGCGGGATACTCGCCGCCGATCTTCCCGGGGCCGTCGGCCTGCAGGGTCTTGCCCGTGAAGACCGCGTCCAGGGACTCGCAGTACAGCGAGACGCCGCCGTGGGAGACACCGGGGGTGGACATGACCTCCAGTTCGACGTCGGCGACGGCGAAGACGCCCTCGTCCTCCATGTCGATGTCGGGCCAGGTGTCGGGCCAGGTCAGCCGCCACAGTGGCCGGTCCTTCGGGTGCAGGGCGACCACGGCCTCGTCCCTGGCGGCGACCTCGATGGCCGCGCCCACGTGGTCGGGCAGGCCGTGGGTGCAGATAACCGCCAGCACCTCGCGCTCGCCGACCTTCTCCATGATCCTTTCCGCGTCACGCGCGGGGTCGATGACGATGACCTCCTCATCGTCACCCAGGATCCAGGTGTTGTTCTCGACCTTGTGTTCGACGCCGTCGACATCGACGACGCCCTCGGTCACCACTCGCTCGATACGCGCTGTCACGTTTCCGAACTTTACTGCCTCACCCCGCCGGACGGTCCGAACGAGGAGACCGCGGCCCGGGCCCGCCGGTCATGACTCCGGAACGCCCAGTCGCGGGCAGAACGCCCCGAAGGGAAGGTCGAGGGCCTGGTCGTGGTCGCGTAGGTCGCGCAGGGACAGCTCGGACAGCGTGATCATGTAGCCCGCCTCGCCGGGCCAGACGACCGCCCAGAGCCAGTTGCCGAGCGCCTCCCCCGCGTAGACCGCCCGGTCCGGCGCGGCCTTCCTGACGTTCCAGAGCGCCACCGGGTGACCCCGGACTGTGATCTTGGCGTGTGGCGGGCCGTCGTCGAACCCGGTGCCCGGGTCGGTGCCATCCAGGCCGGCGAACGCCGCGCCCAGCCCCACCCCCGGCTCCTCGGCGATGATCAGCAGATCGGCGGGCCCGTGGACCAGCGACGGGCCGGAGAGCGCGACCACGGTGGCCCGTACGCCGCTGCGCTCGTCCCCCACATGGGAGAACCCGGTGACCAGCCAGCCCGCGGGCAACGGCCACGGGAGCCAGACCGGGACGCGGGCGGCCGTGGCGAGCGCCTCCACGACCGCGGCCGAAGGGTGCCTGGGAGGCTGCAGGGGCAGCACGTCACCGTGCGGACCGCATCTCCAGGCGCTTGACCAGACACTCGGCGGGCGCAACGGACCGAAGCACCGTGGACAAGTAGGCTCGGCTTTCACGACTACCCACGCTGCTTCGTCCACGCCCCATCCGTCAAGAGTGTTTCTCGTTATCGCCCCGTAATCTTGTCCATGTGCGCGTAAATTGTGTCGGAGCCGTCATCTTCGACGGCTCCGGGCGGATGCTCCTCGTTCGCCGCGGCCGACCCCCCGGCGAGGGGCTGTGGTCCGTTCCCGGCGGCCGGGTCGAGCCCGGGGAGTCCGACGCGGAGGCGGTCGTCCGCGAGGTCCTGGAGGAGACCGGCCTGACGGTCGTGCCGGGCCGCCTGGTCGGCACCGTCGACCGCCCGGGCCCCGGCGGGGTCGTCTACGAGATCCGCGACTACCTGGCCGAGGTCGCGGGCGGCACGCTCGCCGCCGGAGACGACGCCGCCGACGCCCGCTGGGTCGCCCCCGCCGAGCTCGTACGGCTCCCGCTCACCCCGGGGCTGCTGGACGCGCTCACCGAGTGGGCGGTCATCGGGACGAGGTGAGCGTGGAGCGCCACAGCGTGAGGTGGTCGGCGCTGTAGGTGGTGGAGCGGCCCAGGGCCACGACCTGGGTGCCGGAGACCGCCACCGCGCCGAGCCACTGGGCGCCGTCGCCCTCCAGGGCGTCCTGGCCGGGCGCGTGCCGCTGCCAGGTCAGGCCGTCCTCGGAGGTCCACGCCACGCTGTCCCCCTCGCCGGGGGCGCCGTGCCAGCCGACCGCCACGACACCCTCCGGCACCGCGGCCAGGTCCTGGACGGCGGAGGCCTCGTCGGCGGGGAACCAGGAGAACTCCCAGGTGGCGCCGTTGTCGGCGGAGATCGCGCCGAAGGCCCGCCGGCCCTCCTCGGTCACCGCGGTACCCGCCGCGACGATGTGCCCGCCGTACAGGACGACGTGCCGCAGCCCGGCCGAGGTCGCGCCCGGGGGCAGGACCGGCTTCCGGCCGGTCCAGTTGACCCCGTCGGCCGACACCCACACCACGCCGGTCTCCCGCTCCGCCGGGAGCGTGCCGCCGACGGCCACGTATCCGGACGAGGTCGCCGAGACGTCGTGCAGCCGCACCCCCGTGCCGCCCGCGGGGAGCTTGGCGGCCCTGGAGAAGCGCTTGAGGTCGGCGGAGAACCACAGGACGGGCACGGTCGCGGCCGGTCCCCGGTCCTCACCCGCCATGATGTAGCCGGACGGTCCCGCCGCCACCGCGTGGGGCGCGAGGAAGTCGTGGTCGTCGGCCGGGGCGAGGGGACCGGTGACGGGAACCCCGCGCCAGCTCGCGCCGTCCGCCGAGGTCACGACCAGCGGAACGGTGGAGGAGGCGTCGGTCATCGTGCTGCCGGCCGCCAGCCAGCCCCGCTTGCCGTACGCGACGTCGGCGAGGGCCTGGCGCCTCGGGCCGCCGAGGATCTGCGCCTGGCCCGCGGCCGTCCAGCTCTCGCCGTTCCCGCTGGTCCAGATCCCGGCGTCACCGGACGCGGCGCCCACGGCGACGAATCGACCGCCACCCGCGGCCACCCTGGCGGTCTCCCGCGCGGCCCGGGCGAGTCCTTCGATCCCGGCGAGGGAGACGGGTCTGGCTTGGCCGCCCTTGGGCGCGGTGATGAGCACCACCCGGTTGTCCACGTCGGCGGCGCGCTCGTCGCCGCCGACGACGAGCGTGCCGTTGTCGGAGAGGGCCAGTGCCCGCAGTGAGCCCGGCACCTGGCCCAGGTCGGTGCTCTTCTTCCAGTCGCGGCCGTCGTCGCTGGTGTAGACGGTGTAGCGCTCGAAGCCGGACTCGACGACCGCGGCGACACCGGCCGAGGAGGAGGCCAGGCGCTTGACGCCCGAGCCGTCGGAGGCCAGGCCGGTGATGGCGCCGCAGGCCGCCCAGTCGGCGCCGTCGCGCGAGCAGTAGACGCGGACCTCTCCCTTGTCGCTGCGCTGCTGGGTCGGGACCAGCACGAAGCCGCCGGAGGCCACGGCCAGCGCGCCCGGCTCCGGGGCGACGTCCGCGAGGGAGGTCCCGGCCCGTTCCCAGGTCCTGCCGCCGTCCTCCGAGCGCAGGATGACCGAGGCCGACTGCCCCGTGGCGGGATCGGCCAGCGCGACGACCGCGTCCTCCCTGGCGACGACGGCCTTCATGCCCCGGACCTTGTCGGGCATGCCGATCTCCCGGGTTTGCACGCGCTTCCAGTCGAGCCCGTTGTGCGAGACCCAGGCGACGGCGCCCGTGGTGCCGTCCGGCAGCACGGTCGTGCCGACCGCGACGAAGCCCGAGGAGGTGCGGGCCAGGTCCATGATCTTGTCCCCGGCGGTGAACGCCTCCAGGCCGGCCGGGTCGACCGCGGTCCAGCTCTGGCCGTCGGAGCTGGTCCACAGCCCGTGCCCGGCGCCGAGGGGGTCGTTGCCCGCGGCCAGCCAGCGGTCGTCGCCGCCCGCCACCCGGCCGACCGTGGTCGGTCCCGTCTCGTAGCCCGCCGGGCCGTTCACCTTGCCCAGCTGCCAGGTGGCGCCGCCGTCCAGGGAGACCAGGAACAGCGGCCTGGGGACGGGGCTGGTGGTGTCGCTGCCGACCGCGACCATGGTGGAGCCGACCGAGGTCACGGCGTTGAGCACCTGGTTGGAGCCGTTGCCGCCGACGCCGTTCGGGGGCGCGAAGTTCTCGTCCCCGGAGTGCACCTCGTCGCCGACCAGGCGCAGACCGGTGGCGAAGGGGCTGCTCACCCAGCCCCACAGCACCAGGCCGCCGCCGACGGCGACGGTGAGAACCAGGACCATCAGGAACGGGATCATCAGTCCTCGCCCGCGCCTGCGCCTGGTCGGGCTGGACCGGCGCACGGCCGAGGGCGCGGGGGCCGTGCGGTGATGCCGCCCGCCGTTCGGGCTCCGCCTGCCGGGCGTGTCCTGCGCGACCAGCAGGTCGGGTCTGGCGGGCCGTCCGCCCGGCGGGCGCCCCACCCGGCGGACGGGCTCGAAGTCGTCGTCGGCCGGGGTCGCGGGCGCCCCGGGTGGTTCTGCGGGCAGCGCCTCGGGTGTCGCCGGGATGCTCGGCTCCACCCTGATCTGCTCATCGGACACCGGGGGTCCGGGCGGCGGGGCCTCGGGGCGGGGTTCGCGGGGCGGGCCCGAGGCCACCAGGAGGTCGGGGCGGGCGGCCCTCCCGCGTCCCCCGCCGTGCCCGTGCGCGGGCTCGGGCCCGGCGGAGTCATCGGGGGTGGACGGGGTGGAAGGCGCGGTCCGCTCCGGCACCGTGCCCTCCTCGGGCATCCGCGACCCGCTCTCCGCGGGCGTACGGTGCCGGCGGGGCGGGCCGGAGGCGACCAGGCGGTCCGGCCGGTCCGCCAGTCTCGGCCGCGCCTCCCGGCCGGACGTCTCGGGCCCGGGGCTCCCGGACCGGTCGCCGGGCTCGTCCGGCCGCCCGGCGGCGGAGTGGCGCCCGGGCGCCGCGGGGCGCTCGGCGGAGCCGGGACGGGAGCCCCCGGAGAACCGGTCGCCGGAGGGCGGATGATCATCACCGGGAGCGGGGTCGGCGGGGCGGGGCGTGGGGGCGTACGGCTGCGCGTAGGGGCGGCGGCGCTCGCCGCCGAGGCCCTCGGGGCGGGCACGGGGCGGCTCGTCGTCGTCCGGGGTGGGCGCGGCGAACGGGGGGAGCGTCCAGGGCGAGGCCAGGGGAAGCCCCCGGGTCCTGTCGTCGGAGGGACCGGGCGGGAAGTGCTGGATCGTCGGCGGGGAGGTGTGGGACTCCGGTGACCTGCTTTCGTGTGTCGCGTCATCGTGCAGACCGCCGTCGTCCGGCAGCCGGTCTTGCGAGCGCGGGTCGTGGGGGCCCGAGGCCACGCTCAGCACCTCCTCGCAGGAAGCCCGTCCGAGCCCGGGATCACCGTCCCGGACCGTTCCAGTTGTCTGCGTACCGTTGGGCCGCAACCCCTACGGATGCGGCAAATCGCACGCGACCCTACTCTTACCCCGTTCGCCGGAAACGATCACCTCCCGCGGTCCGGGCATCCGGGGCTCGGCCGCACACAGTCCAGAGCAACACGTCCGGGGCGCGATGGCGAGACCTCTCTAGTCAGATTTATCGGCGGAGCGCCGGAATTATCACTGTTCGTCCCTGTAAACCCGAGATCACTGGATCGGTACCCAGAAGGGGGCCAGCCTCCCGGTAAAATTAACTACGCGCCCTCCTGTGCGGATTAGTTCACAGACTCCCTGATCGGCGCGGTGTACACCTGACCGCAGGAAACCACCACCCAGGGAGCAGACCATGAAAGGGCTGGGGCCCGTCTCCACACTGGTGGCCGGAGCGGCGATCACCGCCGTGCTCGGCGTGCTCAGTGTCACAACATCACCGCCCACGCAGACCGTGAACGCCCGGTACCCCCAGGGCTCCCCGGAGAGCCCGGCGGCCCGGGCCACCTCGGAGGCCACGCCGGCCCCGCAGGCGTCCAGGACCGCCAGGCCCACCCCCGCCAAGGCCGACTACGCCGGGCGGGTCACGGGAAACGGCGGCCTGATCGCCATCTCCGTCCGCGACGGCAAAGCCGTCGGCTACTTCTGCGACGGCAGGACCGAGGCCTGGCTCAAGGGCAGGGCGGCCGACGGCAAGGTCACGCTGTCCGGCCACGGGAACGCCTCGATCGTCGCCCGGCTCGCCGGTGGCAAGGCCACCGGGAGCCTGGAACTCGGCAAGAAGGAGTGGGACTTCACGGCGCCCACCGTCAAGAAGCCCTCCGGCCTCTACCGGGCGACCGCGGTCGTCCGCGGCGCGCGGGTCCGCGCCGGATGGATCTACCTCGACGACGGCACCCGGGTCGGCCTGACCCTCGTGGGCGACCGGGTCGCCGACGTGGCGATCCCCGAGCCGGGCGCGAACGCCGTCGTCGACGGCGTGGAGATCGACCCCCAGGACGTCGACGAATTCATCGGAGGGTTCTGATGAGCGACACGCAGGCCGCGCCGATCCCGCAGCGGCAGAACCTCGCACCTCTGCTCGTCCCGCTCGCCGTGGGCGCGCTGATCGCGGTCGGACTGGGCGTCTACGGGCGCGTCCACACGCCCACCGGGTACGCGGTCGGACCGGCCGGCTTCTCCGGGCCGCTGGCCATGAAGACCTGGCTCACCACCGGCGCGTTCGCGCTGGCGCTGGTGCAGGTGTTCTCGGCCCTCGTCATGTGGGGCCGGATCAAGCTGGACGCCCCGTGGATCGCCACCCTGCACCGCTGGTCGGGCCGGGCGGCGTTCCTGCTGACGGTCCCCGTCGCGTTCCACTGCCTGTACGCGCTGGGTGCCCAGTTCGACGTGCCGCGGGTGATGGTCCACTCGCTGCTGGGCTGCTTCTTCTACGGCGTGTTCGTCGCCAAGATGCTGGCCCTGCCCAAGCGGGGGCTGCCCGGCTGGGCCCTCCCGGTCCTCGGCGGGCTCACCTTCACCGTCCTGACCGGCCTCTGGCTGACCTCCGCGCTCTGGTTCTTCACCACGATCGGGATCACGCTGTAGGCGGGGTGAAGGCGGTGGTCCGCGCCAGGCCGGCGGCCCTGCCCTTGGCGGCCACCACCAGCGCCATCTTCCGGGACGCCTCGTCGATCATCTCGTCGCCGAGCATGACCGCGCCGCGCCTCTCGACCGTCGTGTAGTACTCGTACGCGTCGAGAATCAGCTCGGCGTGGTCGTAGTCGTCCTGCGACGGGGAGAAGACCTCGTTGGCGGCCTCGATCTGGGTGGGGTGGAGCACCCACTTGCCGTCGAACCCGAGCGCCGCGGCCCGGTTCGCGACCCGGCGGAAGCCGTCGAGGTCCTTGATCGCCAGGTACGGGCCGTCGACGGCCTGCAGGCCGTGCGTGCGGGCGGCCATCAGGATGCGCATCAGGATGTAGTGGTAGGCGTCGCCCTCGGTGTAGCCGGGCGGCTGCTCCCCGACCACCAGGGTCCGCATGTTGATCGAGGCCATGAAGTCGGCCGGGCCGAAGACCAGCGTCTCCAGCCGCGCGGACGCCCCGCCGATGGCGTCGACGTTCACCAGCCCCCTGGCGCTCTCGATCTGGGCCTCGATGCCGATCCCGCCGACCGGCAGGCCGTTGGCCCGCTCGATCTGGGTGAGCAGCGTGTCGAGCCACATCACCTGGGTGGCGTCCTCCACCTTGGGCAGCATCAGGCAGTCGACGAACTCCCCGGCGCCCTCCACGACCTCGATGACGTCGCGGTAGGTCCACTGGGTGCCGAGGTCGTTGACCCGCACCACCCTCGTCTTGCCCGACCAGTCGCCTTCGCGCAGGGCGGCCACGATGTTCTTGCGCGCGCCCTCCTTGGCGAGGGGCGCGACGGAGTCTTCCAGGTCGAGGAAGACCTCGTCGGCGGGGAGCCCCTGGGCCTTCTCCAGGAAGCGGGGGTTGCTGCCGGGCACCGCGAGGCACGAACGTCGGGAGCGCATGGGCACACGGTAGCGGCACGCGCCCGGCGGCCGACAGCCCGGGCGGCCTTGAGCGGCCCTGTGGCACGCCGTGCGCTTGCGGCCGCTATGGCCCCCATACAAAGACCCCGCCCTGTTCTTGGCGGCGATCTCGTAGGACCCTAACCGGAGATGTCAGAAGAATAGACATCATCAACGGCTAAGGGAGACGTACCCAATGGCAAACGCTTCTTCGGTGGCCCGGCCCGCCGTACTGTCCGACCTCATCCCCGCATCCCGTGTCCGCGACATCGCCCTCGTGGTCGGCGGCGCCGCCCTGACGGGCCTGGCCGCGCAGCTCAGCTTCCCGCTGCCCGGCTCACCGGTCCCGGTCAGCGGCCAGACGTTCGCGGTCGTCCTGGTCGGCGCGGCGCTGGGCATGAACCGCGCGGTGCTGAGCATGGCGCTCTACATGCTGGCCGGCGTGGCGGGCGTGCCGTGGTTCGCCGAGGGGACCTCCGGCTTCGGCGGCGCCTCCTTCGGTTACGTGATCGGTTTCATCGCCGCGGCGGCCGTCGTCGGCAAGCTCGCCGAGCGCGGCGGCGACCGCACCGTGCTGCGCACGGTCGGCACGATGGTCCTGGGCAACCTGGTCATCTACGCCTTCGGCCTGCCCGTTCTGATCGCGGTCGCCCAGGTGGATCTGGCCACGGGGCTCGCCCTGGGCGTGCTGCCCTTCCTGCTCGGCGACGCCCTCAAGATCGCCGTCGCGGCCGGACTGCTCCCGGCGGCCTGGAAGCTCTCCGGGCGCTGACGCCCCGGGATGTACGGCCTGTGCCTTCCCTGCCGGGGAGGCACAGGCCGTACATTCATGTCATGGGCGTGATCGAAGAGGGTGCGAAGAAGTCGAGCGTCCTGTGGCTGTCGCTCGACCGGCCGCGGCTGGCCTGGCACACCTGGTACGACGGCGCGATCTACGTGGTCACCGGGGGCGGCGAGCAGTCGCTGCCGGGGCTGACCGAGGCGGACCGGGTCGGGGTGACGCTGCGGAGCAAGGACAACGGCGGGCGCCTGGTCTCCTTCGACGCATCCGTCGAGGTGGTGGACCAGGCGGAGGCCGCAGAGGCGGTGGCCGCGCTGGCCAGGGAGCGGCTCAACGCCGTCGACGGGGCCGGGCTGACCGAGCGGTGGGCCGCCCGGTCGCAGGTGGTGCGGCTCATCCCGCGCGAGCCGGCTCCCTGACCTCCGGCACGGCCGCGGGCAGCTCGGCCGTGGCGCGCTGGGCGAGGTAGGCGCCGGTCAGCACGATGACGCCGCCGGCGATCTGGAAGGGGCCGAGGGCCTCGCCCAGCAGGATCCAGGCGACCACGGCCCCGGCGATGACCTCCAGCGAGGCGACCGTCGAACCGACGGCGGCCGACAGGCGGCGGATCGCGGTGACGCCGAGGATGTAGGCGACGACCGTGGCGACGACGACCATCCAGACCAGGGCGCCCGCCACCGGCAGGGTGTGGCCGCCCTGCGGGGTCGCGGTGCCGGCGAGCGCCTCCCAGGGGATGTTCCACGGCCGGGAGAGGGGGGCGAGCGCCACGGCGGCGCCCAGCAGGCCCCAGGCGATGAGGCCGAGCGGGTCGACGTCGTCGCCGAAGCCGTCGCTGAGCAGGAAGTATCCGGCGCAGCAGGCCGCCGCGCCGAAGGCGAGCAGGAGCCCGATCGGGTCGAGGGCGAGCCCCGACCAGACCTCCACCACGATGCCGAGCCCGACCACGGCGACGACGGCCCCGGTGAAGGCCGCGCGTGGCAGCCGTACCCGGCGGACGAACCGGACCCAGAGCACCACCAGCACCGGGGAGGTGAACTCGATCAGCAGGGTCACGCCGACCGGAAGCCTGGTGATCGCCGCGAAGAAAAGCGCCTGCACGCCGGCGACCGCGACCACGGCGTAGGCCAGGAAGAACAGCAGCCGGGAGCGCGGGATGCGCAGCGCCGCGGGCCTGGCGACGGCGAGGACGGCGACGAGCAGCGCCCCGGCACCCGCCATCCGCGCCCAGACCGACTCCAGCGAGGTCAGCCCGGCCGCACCCAGGTACTTGGCCATGGGCCCCGAGAAGGCGAAACACCAGGACGACGCGAACGCGATCAGCAGTCCGGCACGTCTCATGAGCAACCGTCCATGTAATTACCGTTTAACACATTTGATACTGTCATGTCCCCCTGCGTGGCGGCAAGCAGCGTCCGGCATGTGAACCGCGGAGCGTGGCTTGAAGCAAGGAGGCCGAGATGCGACCTACGCTGCAAATGTGAGGATCTTCATCGCCCGCCTCGCCGGGACCCCGGTCTTCGACCCGGCCGGGGACCAGATCGGCCGGGTGCGCGACGTCGTGGTGGCCATCGCCGGCACGGCGCCACCGCGCGTTCACGGGCTGGTCGTCGAGGTGCAGCCCCGGCGGCGGGTCTTCATGCCCATTACCCGCGTACGGGCCATCGAAGCCGGATCCGTCGTGTTCAGCGGCCAGATCAACATGCGCCGCTTCGAGCAGCGGGCGAGCGAGAGCCTGGTCATCGCCGAGATGCTCGACCTCCGCGTGGAGGTCGGCGGCGAGCGGGTGACGGTCCTGGACCTGGCCATGGAGGAGACCAGGGGCGCGGAGTGGCTGATCACCAAGGTGGCGGTGGTCGGGAGCCCGCCCGGCATGGGACTGCGCCGGCGCGGCACGACCAGGATCGTCGACTGGGCGGAGATCCGCGGCTTCGGCGCCGTCCAGCGGGACCAGGGCGCGGCCAACCTGTTGGTCGCCTTCGAGTCGATGCGCGCCGCCGACCTGGCCGGCGCCCTGCACGAGCTGCCCGACAAACGCCGGATAGAGGTGGCGGCGGCCCTCGACGACGAGCGGCTCGCCGACGTGCTGGAGGAGCTGCCCGAGCGCGACCAGATCGGCATCCTGAGCCGGCTGGCCCCGGAGCGGGCCGCGGACGTGCTGGAGGAGATGAACCCCGACGACGCGGCCGACCTGCTCCAGGATCTCCCGGTCGAACAGGCCGAGGCGCTGATGGCGCTGATGGAGCCCGCGGAGGCCGCGCCGATCAGACGGCTGTTGATCTACCCGGAGAACACCGCGGGAGGCATCATGACGAGCGAGCCCGTGGTGCTCCCGCCCAACTCCACGGTCGCCGAGGCGCTGGCCCACATCCGCCAGGGCGATCTCACCCCGGCGGTGGCGGCGCAGGTCTACGTGGCCCGCCCGCCCGTCGAGACGCCCACCGGCCGTTTCCTCGGCCTGGCCCACTTCCAGCGCCTGCTGCGCGAACCGCCGTCGACGCTGCTCGGCAGCGTCCTGGACACCTCGCTCGACCCGATCAGGCCGGAGTTCACCCTCAACCAGGTGACCTCCTACCTGGCCACGTACAACCTGGTGGCGGCGCCGGTGGTGGACGAGGCGGGCCGCCTGGTCGGCGCCGTCACCGTGGACGACGTGCTCGACCACATGCTCCCGGAGGACTGGCGTGAGCTCGACCACTCCCCGGAGGGCGGACATGGCTGAGCGGCTCGACCAGCCGAGGCAGCCGGGCCTGCGCCTGCGCCCACACTACGACCCCGAGGCCTTCGGGCGGCTCTCGGAGCGGATCGCCCGCTTCCTCGGCACCGCCAGGTTCCTGGTCTACATGACCGTGTTCGTCGGCGTCTGGGTGGTGTGGAACGCCTTCGCTCCGGAGCCCTGGCGCTTCGACCCCTACCCGTTCATCTTCCTGACCCTGATGCTCTCGCTCCAGGCGTCGTACGCCGCGCCGCTGATCCTGCTGGCCCAGAACCGGCAGGCGGACCGGGACCGGGTCCAGAGCGAACTCGACCGCGCGGCGGCCGAGCGCGCCCAGGCCGACCTCGAGTACCTGGCCCGGGAGATGGCCGCGCTGCGCATGGCGGTCGGCGAGGTGGCCACCCGTGACTACATCCACTCGGAGCTGCAACGGCTGCAGGAGGACCTGCAGGAGCCGGGCACCCCCGCGGGCCAGGCGGGAAACGACCGGTGAGCGGTGACCTCAGCAGGGGTCGGGGAACAGCTTGTTGAGCATCGCCGCGCACTGGCGCAGCTCGCCGGCGTCGAGCACGTCCAGGAACTGGGCGCGGATGCCGCGCAGGTAGGTGGGGGTGGCCTCGGCCAGCCGCCCGGCCCCGGCCTCGGTGAGGACCGCGAACAGGCCGCGCGCGTCGCTGGCGCAGGCCTCCCGCTCGACCAGGCCGTCACGTTGGAGGCGGTCGATGAGCCGGGTCAGTCCGCTGCGCGAGAGCAGCACCCGGTCGGCCAGGTCGTTCATCCTCAGCCGCCGGTCGGGCGCCTCGGACAGGTGCAGCAGGACGTCGTAGGAGGCGAGGGCCAGGTCGTGCCGGAGGAGCAGGTCGGCCTCCAGGGCCCGGGTGATGCGAACCTGGGCGCGCTGGAGCATGCGCCAGAGCGCCAGTTGCTCCGAGCTGATGCTCTCTCTTGACTCGCCCGCCGTGAGGGTCACGGAGTAACCTTAGAACGTTGCACGCGCATCTACACAGTGAATTGTCCGGATCCAGTTACCCCCGGATCCGGAATTCCTGTCCGAACTCCTGGGTTCGTACCATGGACTCATGACGTCGTCCGTTCCCTCACGGGATCGGCCCCTGGCCAGCCACACAGGCGTCGCGGCGGGCCCCGCCGGCGGAACGCTTGCTCGATAACAGACAAGGAGGGACGGCATCCTCCGTCGCCTCAAGGTGGCGGTCCATTGCCGACACTTCGATGGCACCTACCCCGGAACTGGTGATGGCCGCCCTCGCGACCGTCAACGACCCTGAGATCCGTCGGCCCATCACCGAGCTCGACATGGTCAAGAGCGTCGACATCTCCCCCGCGGGGGCGGTGCGCGTCACCGTGTTCCTCACGGTGTCGGGCTGCCCCATGCGAGACACCATCACCCGCGACGTGACCGGTGCGGTCTCCAAGGTCGAGGGAGTGACCGGCGTCTCGGTGGAGATGGACGTCATGAGCACCGAGCAGCGCAAGGCGCTCCAGACCAAGCTGCGCGGCGACCGGGGACCGGAGAAGGAGATCCCCTTCGCCCGGCCCGGCTCGCTGACCCGCGTCTTCGCGGTCGCCTCGGGCAAGGGCGGTGTCGGCAAGTCCTCCGTCACCGTCAACCTGGCCGCCGCGATGGCCGCCAACGGCCTCAAGGTCGGCGTCGTCGACGCCGACATCTACGGCCACAGCGTCCCCCGCATGCTCGGCGTCTCCGAGCGCCCCACCAAGGTCGAAGACATGATCATGCCGCCGGTGGCGCATGACATCAAGGTCATCTCGGTGGGCATGTTCAAGCCGGAGGGCAACACCCCGGTCGTGTGGCGCGGTCCGATGCTCGACCGGGCCCTGCACCAGTTCCTCGCGGACGTCTACTGGGGCGACCTCGACGTGCTGCTGATGGACCTGCCCCCGGGCACCGGCGACATCGCGATCTCGGTGGCGCAGCGGATGCCCTCGGCGGAGATCCTCGTGGTGACCACCCCGCAGCAGGCCGCCGCCGAGGTCGCCGAGCGCGCCGGGTCGATCGCCGTCCAGACCCACCAGCAGATCGCCGGCGTCATCGAGAACATGTCGTGGCTGCCCTGCCCGCACTGCGACGAACGGATCTCCGTCTTCGGCGAGGGCGGCGGTCAGGCCGTGGCCGACGCGCTCACCCGCGCCCTGGGCGCCCGGGTGCCGCTCCTGGGTCAGGTGCCGATCGACATGCGCCTGCGCGAGGGCGGCGACGAGGGCAAACCCCTGGTCCTCACCGACCCCGACGCCCCGGCGGCGGCCGAGCTCGGCCGCATCGCCGCCACCCTCGGCAAGAAGTCGGGCAGCCTCAAGGGCGTGCAGCTCGGCATCTCCCCCACCCGCCGCGGCTAGCGGATCTTCCGGAAAACGATTCGGGCCCCGTCTCCGGGGCCCTTCTCCGTCGCCGTTCGTCGGCCGCCGCCGGGTCCCCCGGCGGCGCGGGTCAGGTCGCCTCGGAGTCGTACGGGGGGATCTCCCCGTAGCCCAGCTCGTCGACCACGGCGGTCTGAGCGGCGGGAACCGGGGTGGCCGTGGCCGGGGTGCGGTTCCAGTCGTCTTCGAGCTCCGCCGTCAGGTGCTTGCGGACGAAGTTCTTCGGGTTGAGGTCGGCCGGGTCGAAGTCGGCGAACTCCGGGCCCAGACCGGATCGCAGGTCCTCCCTGGCGTTGTTCGCCATCCGGCGCAGGTTGCGCAGGGTCCGGCCCGCCTGGGAGGCGGCCTGGGGCAGTTTCTCCGGGCCGAAGACGAGAAGGGCGATGACCACCAGCGCCACGATCTCAGGCCAGCCGAGTCCGAACACGGTGATCTATCTCCTACGGGACGATGCCGGGGGCACCTCTCCGGACATGCACCGGAGAGGTTCCAGACTAATGCCCCCAAGCGTAAGCATGCGCCTGGCCTGCCGTCATCACCCCGGTACGTCTCAGGAGGGCCGCGGCGAGGGCAGGGGCTCGTCGGGCGCCGTGCCGACGGTGACCGTGACGGTCCGCTCCTGACCGCCCCGCTGGTACTTGACCTGGATCTTCTCGCCGGGAGCCTTGTTGCGGACCAGCGCGATCAGCTCGTTGCCGTCCTGGAGCACGAGGCCGTTGACCTCCAGGATGATGTCACCGGGCTTCAGACCGGCCTGGGCGGCGGGGCCCTTCGGGTCGACCGGCTCGGCCCCCTGGACGGCCTCGGCCGCGATGCGGACGCCGGTGCCCTGGTAGGCCTGGTCGATGGTGACGCCGATCCGCGACTTCCTGGCCTTGCCGGTGGTGATCAGCTCCTCGGCGACGCGGCGGGCGTGGTTCACCGGGATGGCGAAGCCCAGGCCGATGTTGCCGCTCTGGCCGTTGAGCGACCGGCCGAGCGTGGCGATCGCCGAGTTGACGCCGATGACCTCGCCGTTGCCGTTGACCAGCGGGCCGCCGGAGTTGCCGGGGTTGATGGCCGCGTCGGTCTGGATGGCGCTGAGCCAGGTCGTGTCGTTGCTGTTCTCCTCGCCCGCCTGCACGGGACGGTTGAGCGAGCTGACGATGCCGGTGGTGACGGTGCCGGTCAGGCCGAGCGGGGAGCCGATGGCGATGACCGGGTCGCCCACCACGACGTTGTCGGAGTTGCCGAGGGAGATCTCGGGGGAACCGAAGGTCTCCTCGGGCTTGACCACGGCCAGGTCGGACTCGGGATCACGCCCGATGATCTTCGCGGAGGTGGACTTGCGGTTGTTGAACTGGATCTGGATCTGGCCGTTCGGGTCGGCCGCGGCGACCACGTGGTTGTTCGTCACCACATAGCCGCCCTTGATCAGGAAGCCGGAGCCGCTGCTGGAGCTCGAACCGCCCTCGACAGCCAGGGAGACCACGCTGGGCAGCACCTTCGAGGCCACCCCCGCCACCGACTCGGGGGGCCGGGCGTTGGAGCCGCTCGGCGCCGCGCCCAGGTCGTACGAGGGGTCGGTGCCGGAGCCCGCGGGGCGGGTCAGCAGGTAGGTGCCGACGCTGCCCAGCGTCGAGGCCAGGATCGCGATCACGACGGCCAGGACGACGAACGTGGTGGTGCGCGGCCCGCTCCGGGCGGGAGGCGCGACAGGCCCGCCGAAGCCTCCCGGTGGCCCCACGGGGCCCACGGGACCGGCGCCGGGGGGCGGCGCCCAGCCGGGCCCCATGCCGACCGCCTGGACCGGCGGCGGGGGCTGGGGGCCGAACGGGGAGGCGAAGGTCGCGGTGTCGCGGTGGGGCCTGCCGGAGGGGTCGCCCCAGCCGGGGTCGGCGGTCCCCTGCTCCCGGCCGCCGGCCGCGTCGCGGTCGTCGGGATCGCCGTGGTGGAACAGCTCGTCCTGGGCAGGCTCCGCGGGCCGGCTCCACGGGCTGTGCTCCGGCGTGCCGGCCGGTCGGCTCCAGGCGTCGTCGTGGGGCCTGTCGCCCCCGACGGGCATCGCCTCGCCGGCGGGCAGGAACTCCGGGCGCGAGAACTCGGGCGCACCGCGCCCGTCGTCGGCGAAGTCCGACGGCGTACGCCCCTCAGCATCGCGCGCCTCGCGGGTACGTGCCTCGTCGGTCATCGAATCGTCACTACTCCTTGCCTCGCACGAGGCCGCTCACCGGTTCAACCCGGCAATCTTCCCCCGAGCGGCATACGAGATGTGTAAAGCGCCTGTCATCCGAAAGGGTTGAACCAGGAGAGCAGGCGGTGCGCCCCACGGCCGAGTCGTGTCCAGAGATCGGGCACGGGCTCGTGCGGCAGCGCCGCGACGGCCGCGTCGGCCACGTCGGCCGGTGCGTCCGCGAAGACGGTGTAGACATGACCTCCACTCGCCCAGATCGTCTCCTGCCCAGCTGGATCCCGAGTCCAGATCGTATGCCCGTTACGCCGCTCCGCATGCCACCCGCGGAGACGTTCCTCATCAAGCGCACCATGCTGGATGAAAACCGACACTACCGATAAACCATCGGAATAACCCAAATATAAGTATCCAGGAAGGGCCTTGTGAGCGGCGAACAGCTCCAGGCGACCCGGGAGCATCCGGGGGAAACTCCAGCCTTCGGCGGCCAGACCGGAGACCTCCACCAGGGCGGCACCGCCGGCGGCCCGCACGGGGACGGCCACGTCCCCGGCCACCGGATCAACGGTCAGCTCGGCGAAGCCGGAGTCCTGGACGACCCTCCCCCGGCCGTCCAGGAACTCGCGCCGGAGCACCGGCCCCCCCGCCTCGTCCACCCAGTAGCGGGCCGCGACGGTGCCGTCGGGGCGCAGGACCTCCGCCAGGCGGGCGGGACGGCCGCAGGCCTGGCCCCGGCCCGCCGCCACGACCCGGTAGTTGCGCGCCAGGACCTCCAGCATGGCGCCGGACGGCGCGAGCATGCCGCCGGCGGGGGCACCCGGGTCGGCGCCCTGGACGGGGCCCGACGGCTCGGTGCGCACGGTCAGCCCCCGCCCGGGAAGGTTGCGCACCTCGGCCGTCGACGTGACCGGGCCGGTGCGGCCCTGGACGGTGACGTACCGGATGCCGGAGTATCCCCGGCTGCGGGCCGCGACCGCGGCCTCACGCAGGAGGTACAGGCCGGTGTCCTCGCTCTCGGCCTCGTCCGGCGGGGCGGCGTGGGCCGGCCGGGCGGTGTGCGCGGGCCCGCCCGCCACCAGTCCCAGCAGCATGACGGCCGCGAGGATGACGGTGGCGGGCAGCCTGGTCACGGGGTCGGCGAGAGGGTCGGCGTGGCCGACCCGCCGAAGGGCACGGTGTTCCTGTGCTGGTTGGCGAACATGTCGACGGGCGGCACGCGCGGGCCGGGATCGGCGCCGCCGCCTACGACGAACAGCGTGCCGATCGCCACGGCCGCGGACGCGACGCCCACCGCGACGTAGCCCGCCCGCCGGGCGCGGCGGGGCCCTCCGGCACGGCCCCGGGGCCGGTTGTCAGGGGGTGCGACGCTGTGCATGCTGGGAATGGGCGCGCCGCCGAAGGTGCGCGAGGCCGGAAAAGGGCGCTCACGCGGGGGCAACGGGCCGCCGGGTTCCGCCATCCGCAGCAGGGACATGGTGAGGTCGGTCGGCATGACCGGCCCGTCGAGCGACCTCAGGCGGCTCTTCAGCGCCCGCATGGCCTCGACCTCGGCCCGGCAGTCGGCGCAGAACGCCAGATGCGACAGGGCCCGGTCGCGCTCGTGGTGGTTCAGCTCACCGTCGACCAGCGCGGAAACACGCTCTCCAAGATGACTCATGCGAATTCCTCCCCGTGGGTGACGCTCGGGGGGAATTGATCGCTACGCGGCGCGCGGTGCTCCAGCGCGTCCCGCAACTGTGCCCGCCCGCGATGGATTCGGCTGCGGACGGTGCCGAGCTTCACGCCCAGCGTCGCCGCGATCTCCTCGTAGGAGAGCCCCTCGATGTCACAGAGAACGACGGCCGCGCGGAACTCGGGCGCGAGCGCGTCGAGTGCCGCCTGGATGTCGGGCTCCAGATGAGTGTCGTCGTACGCCTGGGCGGGGGAGGGCTCGCGCCCGCGCAGCCGCTCGGCCGCGTCGTCGGCGAGCCCCTCGAACCTGATGCGCTGCTTGCGCCGCGCCATGTCGAGGAACAGGTTCGTGGTGATGCGGTGCAGCCAGCCTTCGAAAGTGCCCGGCGTGTAGTTCGACAACGACCGGAAGACCCGGACGAAGACCTCCTGGGTGAGGTCCTCCGCGTCGTGGACGTTGCCGGTCAGCCGATAGGCCAGCCGGTAGACCCTCGCCGAGTGTGTCCGCACCACCTCCTCCCACGTGGGAGGTGTCCAATCGGACACGGGAGCATCGGCCTGGTGGTCGTGTTCGTCCACCAGCACTCCTCTCTCCGGGACCACCGCTATCGCCATAGTGCCTGGTTTCGTCCCTTCGTGCGCACTCACTACTCTGAGGACCGGCAAAGGCCGCTTAAACCGTGCAACGCACCGGGCATCACATGAGTTCCCGATCGGGCCTGCCTCCCTTAGGCTGCGACCCAGCGTCTATATGACTGTGTACGGAGAAAGCGGGAGGAGAGGCCGATGGCAGAGACGCCGACAAGTCCGTTGGAGGCCGCTCTGGCCTATGCCGAGGAGTTCCACGCGGAGGACGACATCCTGCGCGCGGCGCGGCTGCGCGGCGCGGAGGTGGGTGCGCCTCCGATCCTCCCCGGCGGCGGCGCCGCTCTCTGCTTCCTGGCCACCGCCGTCAACGCCCGCGCCGTCGTGGAAATCGGCACCGGCTGCGGGGTGTCCGGCCTGTGGCTGCTGCGGGGCATGCGCCAGGACGGCACGCTCACCAGCGTGGACGTGGAGCCCGAGCACCAGCGCCTGGCCCGGCAGAGCTTCGCCCAGGCGGGCTTCTCCGGCGGCCGGGTCCGCCTGATCACCGGCCGCGCCCTGGACGTGCTGCCCCGCCTCTCCGACGGCGGCTACGACCTCGTCTTCTGCGACGGCGCCGTGCGCGAGTACCCCGACTACCTGGCCGAGTCCGTCCGCCTGCTGCGCGTGGGCGGCGTGGTGGTCTTCACCAACGCGCTGTGGGGCAACCGGGTGACCGATCCGGCCCGGCGCGACCCGGAGACCGTCACCGTGCGGGAACTGGGCAAGCTGGTCCGCTCCGACGACCGGCTCCGCCCGCTGATGATGCCCCTCGGCGACGGCATCCTCGCCGCCGTCAAGCTCTCCGGCTGACCCGGGCCCGCCGGACACGCCCGGCGGGCGGGCGAGGACCGGTGGCCCCGGCCGGATGCCCGCGCCACCGGGCCGGGCGCTCACGCCTCCGGCACGGACCCGGGCGGACGACACCCGGGCCACCACCTCGCGCCGCCTTGCCGGCGCGGACTCGGGCGGAGGCCCGGGTGGACGACACCCAGACCGCCGCCTCGCCGGCGCGGACCCGGGCGGAGGCCCGGAACTCCGGTGCACGGCGGTCACCCCGTCAGCGGCGCGACAGCCACTCCAGGAGCAGGCGGACGCCGTATCCGGTGGCGCCCTTGCTGAGAACGCCCTCGTCGGCACCGCTCCGGCCGACACCCGCGATGTCCAGGTGCGCCCAGGGCCGCTTGCCGGTGAACTCGCGCAGGAAGAGCGCCGCGGTGATGGAACCGGCGCCGTAGGCGGAACCGGCCTCGATGTTGGACAGGTCGGCCACGGACGACTCCAGCGCGGGCACGTAGTCGTCGATCAACGGCATCCGCCAGAGCTGCTCGCCGCTGCCCTCCCCCGCCTCGATCAGCTCGGCGGCCAGCGCGTCGTCCGAGGCGAAGACCGCGCCGAGGCCCTTGCCCAGGGCGATGCTGATCGCTCCGGTCAGGGTGGCGACGTCGACCATCACGTCCGGGTCGAGCTCGGCGTCTGCGTAGGCCAGCGCGTCGGCCAGCACCAGGCGGCCCTCGGCGTCGGTGTTGAGCACCTCCACGGTGCGCCCGCCGTACTGCGTGATGACGTCGGAGGGGCGCTGGGCCGCGCCGGAGAAGGCGTTCTCCGCGGCGGCCACGAGGCCGGTGACGCGCACCCGGACGCCGAGCGAGGCCAGCGCGCCCAGGACCGCGATGACGACCGCGCCGCCGGCCATGTCGGTCTTCATGAACTTCATGTTGTCGGTCGGCTTGAGCGACAGGCCGCCGGTGTCGTACGTGATGCCCTTGCCGACCAGCACGACGTGGCCGGTGGCGCCCTCCGGCTCGTAGGACAACCGGATCAGCCGGGGCGGGGTGACCGACCCCTGCCCGACGGCGAGGATGCCGCCGAACCGGCCGGACTTCAGCGCCTCCTCGTCCCACACCCGCGCGCTGATCTTCCACCCGTCCCCCTCCCCGACGGTGTGTTCCAGGGCGCGCTCGGCGAGCCAGGCGGGCGACTTGACCGACGAGGGGGTGTTGGTCAGGTCCCGGGCCAACGCGACGGCCTCGGCGACCACCCGGCCCCTGGCGACCTCGTCCGCTGCCTCCTCGCCGACGAACTCCAGCCGCACCGGCTCGGACGTCGTCTCACTCATCCGGAAGGTGTACGTGGCCAGCAGCGCGCCCTCCGTGAACGCGGCCACCGGCCCCTCGGGCAGCACGATCCGGAGGGCCTCCTTGCCCTTGCCCCGCCGGGCCACCGCGGCACCGGCCTTGCGCAGCGCCGAGGCCGTACCGTCGCCGACCCCGTACAGGAGCACCCGGCCGACCCCGTCGCCGTTGGCGACGGGGACCTCGACGATCTCGCCCGCCTCTCCCTTGGCCTCGTAGTGGGCGAGCAGCGCGGCCGGGGGCAGCGGCAGCTCGATCTCGGGCTCGCGGTCCGGGGAGAAGGGGACGGCGAGCAGTTCGGCGGCGCCGGGCGCGACGGGCTCGGCGCCCTGCGACGTGACAGGGGCGGCGGCGCCGGACGGCCCCGCGGACAACCCCTGCCCGTAGGGCACCCGAGGCAGCAGCACGTGGGGAGAGATGGGCATGCGGGTCAACTCCAGTCGTCAGGCCCGAGGACATCGGGAAAACACCGCGGCCCTGGCGCGAGCCGCCGCGGGGCGGTCCGACGGCCAGGGCCGTGTTCGTCGTCGGTCGCGGTCGTGCGGGCCTCCGCAGGTGTCATGCTCCCCGAGCAAGCTCAAATATGACCCGCCCCCACCGCCGCCGTGTCAAGCCGAGATCAGCCGACGATCTTCTTCAATTCCTCGCCGAGGGCGCTCGCCTCATCAGCAGAGAGCTCGACGACAAGGCGGCCGCCACCCTCCAGAGGAACCCGCATGACGATTCCCCTACCTTCCTTGACGACCTCCAGCGGACCATCACCGGTCCTCGGCTTCATAGCCGCCATGCGTGTATCCCTTCCTGCTTCGGGGCTCCGGATCTCCGATTGACCCGAGGGTGGCCGACGCATTCACGTCTTCTGTGATGTCCTATTATCCCGCCTCCGCACCGAGAATGGGAACGATCAGTCTCAGCGTCGGCTCATCCGGCAATCAAGACCGTTGTCCGAGGCCCCGCAGACGACCAAACTTGTCTTCGTGAACGCCCGCGCCGCGCTCTTCGACCTGTACGGGGACCATCTCCGGTCCCGGGGCGGGCGCGCGTCCGTGGCCGCCCTCGTCCGTCTGCTCGCGCCGCTCGGCATCGCCGCTCCCGCCGTGCGGACGGCCGTCTCCCGGACGGTGCGGCAGGGCCGGCTGGTCCCGGTCCGGTTGCCGCAGGGGCCCGGCCACGAGGTGACCCCCAGGTGCGTGCGCCGCCTCGACGAGGCCGCGCTGAGAATTTACCGAGCCGGGACGATCACCTGGAGCGGGCGGTGGCACGTCGTCGGCGCGCTGCCCGGCGACGCCGCCGACGACCGGGTGTTCGCCACCCGGAACATGCTGCTGCACGGCCGGCGCAACTTCCTCTTCCGCGACCCCGGGCTCCCCGCCGAGCTGCTGCCGCCCGGCCGGCCGGGGGAGAAGGCCAGGGCCTACTTCGAGCAGGAGGCCGGCAGGCTGCTCCCGGCCGCCGCCTTCGCCGACCGCCACCTCGCCGACCCGTGACCCCGCTCTCCTCACCACACCCCGGCCCGGCATCCGGCCGGGCCGCCACCCGAGCCGAAGGAGCCTGCATTGAACGAGGTGCGCTACTCCGTCGACGACGCCGTCGCCACGGTCGTCCTCGACCGGCCGGAGGCGATGAACGCGCTGCGGGCGACGACGAAGGTCGCCCTGCTGGAGGCGCTCACCTCGGCCGCACGGGACGACGCCGTACGGGCGGTTCTGCTGACGGGGGCGGGACGGGCGTTCTGCGCGGGCCAGGACCTGGCCGAGCACGCGGCGAACCTGGAGGCCGGGCGGGGGCTGAACGACACCGTGCGCGCCCACTACAACCCGATCGTCCGCACGATCACCGAGATGGACAAGCCGGTCGTCGCGGCGGTGAACGGCGTGGCCGCGGGCGCGGGCGCCGCCCTGTCCTTCGCCTGCGACCTGCGGATCGCCTCCGAGAAGGCCAGGTTCGCGATGGCTTTCTCCGGCGTCGCCCTGGCCCCCGACTCCGGCGCCTCCTGGACCCTGCAGCGCCTGGTCGGCCCGGCCCGCGCGGCCGAGCTGCTGCTGCTCGGGGAGCCCTTCGGCGCCGACCGCGCGCTGGAGCTCGGGATCGTCTCCCGGGTGGTCCCGGCCGAGGAACTGGACGCCGCGGCCCGCGCGCTGGCCGTACGGCTGGCGCAGGGCCCCACGAGCGCCTACGCGGCCGCCAAACGGGCCCTGCGCTTCGCGGCGAGCAGCTCCCTGGCCGACGCCCTCGCCCTGGAGGCCGACCTGCAGGACGCCTGCGTCAAGACCGACGACCACGTCGGCGCCACCCGGGCCTTCCTCGACAAGGAGCGGCCCGTCTTCCGTGGCCGCTGAGGAGCCGGCCCTCCCGGGCCGCCGAGGGCCGCTTCGGGAACCGCCGAGGGCCCTTCCGGGGGTCGTAGGGGACCTTCGCGGTCTACCGTGAGGGTTCGGTCGCGCGCGTCCAGCAGTCGGCCAGGTGGTCGTTGACCAGGCCGATGGCCTGCATCAGCGCGTAGGCGGTGGTCGGGCCGACGAAGCGGAAGCCCCGCGACTTCAGCTCCCTGGCGAGCGCCTTGGAGCCGGCGGTCTGGGCGGGCACGTCCGCCGGGGTCGCCGGGACCGGGGCGTCCGGATCGGCGTACCGCCAGACCAGATCGGACAGCTCGACGTCGAGCGCGGCGCGTGCGTTGGCGATCGCGGCTTCGATCTTGGCCCGGTTGCGGACGATGCCGGCGTCGGCCAGCAGGCGGTCGACGTCGTCCTGCCCGAACGCGGCCACGGCCGGTATGGAGAACCCGGCGAAAGCCGCCCGGAAGTTCTCCCGCTTGCGCAGGATGGTGATCCACGACAGGCCCGACTGGAACGCCTCCAGGGTGAGGCGCTCGAACACCCGGTCGTCGCCCGTGACCGGGCGGCCCCACTCCTCGTCGTGATAGGCGATGTAGTCGGCCGCCGAGGTGGCCCACCCGCAGCGGACGAGCTCGGCGGGCGACCCGTTCTCCGTCATCCGGACTGATTCCTCCCCCGTCACGGTTTCCGCACCCCTGCCCGTCCTCCCACGATGGTCGACGCTCCCGCCTCATCCGTGTCCCCCTTGCCTCCCGCCGGGGCCTCGGAGGAGGCCGCCGCGGACGTCTCTGACGTCTCTGACACGGTCTCGCCGGGTCCGCCCGTCCCGCCGGAAGGCTCCGGCGCCTCACCGGGCCCTCGGGGGTCGTCGGAGGGCCCGGCCGTCTCACCGGAGGGCTCCTCGGCGAGGCCGGGCCCCTCGGCCCCGGCGACCTCCCTGAGCTCGGCGGAGTCGTCCGGCGCCGCGGGCTCGTGCTCGGTGAGCGGGCCGCCCCGCGCGTCCCCGCGGACCTCCCGCGGCCCGGTGGGCTCGTCGGCCCCTCCGTCGGCGCCGGGCATCTCGCGACGGAGCTCGGAGGAGGGCCCGTCCTCCCCGGCGGGCTTCCACCGCTCGTGCTCGGCCCGGGAGGCGCCCGGCAGGTCGCCGTACGGCTCCTGGCGGGCCTGGAGCCTGCTCGCGAGCAACTCGGACACCCGCTGCTCCAGCACGGCGATCCTGGTGTCACGCTCGCTCAGCGCGCTCGCGACACGGTTCAGTGTCTCGTCCACGGTCTGGGTGTGGTAGCCGACGAGGCTCACCGGAAGCCGGAGCGTCATGAGGTCGACCGCGCCGAAGTGACCTGCCTGCGGCAGGTCCAGCGGGGGCACGTCGGGGACGGACTCCGCCATCTCGCCTCCCCGCCCCATGGCGACCGCGATGACACCGGCGATGACGGCTACGGCAGCGAGGGCGAGTACGACCAGCACATACGAATCGTGCCACAACTCCCCTGATCTAGGATCGAATCATGGTGGCTCTCGTAGTGCTCGGCCCAGGTGACCAGGGCGAGTCCGGCTGGGTGGAGGCCCACTCGATCGCGGAGGTCGAGGAACTGGCCCGCGCCGGGCACACCGTGGCCGTCACGCCCGCCGAGCTGGCCACCGCCGCCCTGTCCGCCCCCTCCGCGGCGGGGACGGGCGAGGTGGGGACTGCCGCGGACGACGAGGCCGCGGAGCTCACCGCCGCCTCGCTCTGCGCCTGGGCGGGCGCCCGGGTCTTCCGGACCGCCCGCCCCGAGCAGGTGCGGCTCGCGATCGAGATGGCCGACTCCCTGGCCGGCCGCCGGCCGCCCGCGCTAACCCGCCGCGGCCTCGCCTAGCTCCTCGGCGCTGGGCACCAGGTGCCTGGTCGTCTTCTCCAGCAGCTCGAACGCCTCCTCGACCGAGGAGGTCCAGGAGATGGCGTCGAAGACGTTGGGCCGGGTGAAGCCCGCCTCGTGCATGTTCTCGACCAGCTGCCGCAGCGGCCGGTAGAGACCCCACGGGTCGAGGATCACCAGCGGTTTGTCGTGCAGGCCCAGCGTCCGGGAGGTCCAGATCTCGAAGAGCTCCTCCAGGGTCCCGATACCGCCCGGCAGCACCAGGAACGCGTCGGAGCGGGCGTCCATGACACCCTTGCGCTCGCGCATGTCGGCGGTGATCACCAGCTCGTCGGCGTCCTCATCCGCGAGCTCGACGTCCACCAGCGCCTGCGGGATCACCCCCACGGTGCGTCCACCGGCGGTGCGGGCGGCACGGGCCACCGCCCCCATGCAGGAGACCTTCGCGCCACCGCTGACCAGGGTGTGCCCGCGCCTGGCAAGCTCGGCCCCGACCTCTTCGGCCAACGTCAGATACTTCTGATCGATTTTCTGACTGGATGCGAGGAACACACATATGAACACGCGTCCGACCCTATTCGGCGTCGCTGACCGTGGTCACGGCCGCCCTGCGCTCCGCCTCCAGTTGCTCGCCGCGGTGCCGGTCGGCGTCCACGATGATCCGGACGGCCTCGTCCACGTCGTCGGTGAGATGGATGAGGTCCACGTCCGCCGGGGAGATCTTCCCGGTCTTCACCAGGGTCGTCTTGATCCAGTCGATCAGCCCGCCCCAGAACTCGGTGCCCATCAGCACCACCGGGAAGGAGGTGACCTTGCCGGTCTGCACCAGGGTCAGCGCCTCGAAAAGCTCGTCCATGGTGCCGAACCCGCCGGGCAGCGTGACGAAGCCGCAGGCGTACTTCACGAACATGGTCTTGCGGACGAAGAAGTAGCGGAACTCGATACCGAGGTCGACGTACTCGTTCATGGCCTGCTCGAAAGGCAGCTCGATGCCCAGGCCGACGGAGACTCCGCCCGCCTCCGCGGCCCCCTTGTTGGCCGCCTCCATGCAGCCGGGCCCCCCGCCCGTGATCACGGCGTAGCCGGCCTCCGCCAGCTTGCGGCCGAGCTCGACGCCCATCTCGTACTCGACGGCGCCCGGGCGGGTCCGCGCGGAGCCGAAGACGGTCACCGCCTGGGGCAGTTCCGCGAGCTGGCCGAAGCCCTCCACGAACTCGGCCTGGATGCGCAGCACCCGCCACGGATCCATGTGGAGCCAGTCGGCGGGCCCTCTCTTGTCGAGAAGCCGCTGGTCATGAGTGGAATCGGGAACGAGATCACCGCGGACCACGGCGGCCCCCTGACGGCGTTCCGGACGCGTTTTCTTCATGTCGGTCACCGTAGCGCCGCTCCTGGAAAAATCTTGAAAAATCTCCGCGGAAACCCGGAACCGGATTTCGAGTGGGCCGCGTCTAACTGCCGAGGGTGCTGCTCGGGACTGAAAGTGGCTTTCCCCGCCAAATGGCCGGCGAGGAAAGCCACTTTCATTTTGTGCCCGGCTCTGTCCGGCCCCGGCCCGGCTCCGGCCCCTCCTGCCGCGCCCGGTTTCCGCGGTGTCCGGCCCTCGCCCCCACCGTGAACCCATGATGCCCCGTCCTCGCCCCATCCGTCCTTCGCACGCGGCGGGCCCGCCGGACCGGGCGCCGTCAGGTCAGCCAGTGGAGCATCCTGCGCTCGCATTCGGCGATCTTCTCCAGTGAGACGAACTCCCCCTGCTGGTGCGCCAGGTTCGGGTCGCCGGGGCCGTAGTTGACCGCGGGCACGCCGAGACCGGAGAAGAGCGAGACGTCGGTCCAGCCGAGCTTGGCGCGGGGCGTGCCGCCGACGGCGGCCACGAAGGCGGCGGCCACCGGATGGGTCAGGCCGGGCCGCGCCGCCGCGGCGGCGTCGGTGAAACGAACCTCGAACCCGTCGAACACCTCGGTGACGTGCGCTCGCGCGTCGTCCAGCGAGAGGTCGGGGGCGAAGCGGTAGTTCACGGTGACCGTGCACTCGTCGGGGATGACGTTGCCCGCGACGCCGCCGGTGACGCCCACCGCGTTCAGACCCTCGTGGTACTCCAGCCCGTCGACGACGGGACGCCTCGCCTCGTACGCGTTCAGGAGGGCGAGGACCGGCTCGGCGGCGTGGATCGCGTTGACCCCCAGCCAGGACCGGGCGCTGTGCGCCCGCCTGCCGCGGGTGACGATCCGAGCCCGGAGCGTGCCCTGGCAACCGCCCTCGATGACGCCGTCGGTGGGTTCCATGAGCACCGCGAAGTCACCCGTGAGCCAGTCGGGATGGTTGCGGCTGAGCCGGAGCAGGCCGTTGCGCTCGGCCTCGATCTCCTCGCAGTCGTAGAAGACGTAGGTCACGTCGCGGCTGGGCTCGCGGAGCGCGGCGGCCAGTTTCAGGGCGACCGCGACGCCGGCCTTCATGTCGGAGGTGCCGCAGCCGTACAGCAGGTCGCCCTCGGCCCGGCTGGGCAGGTTGCCGGCGACCGGGACGGTGTCGATGTGCCCGGCGATCACCACCCGCTCGCCGCGGCCCAGCGTGGTCCGGGCCACGATCGCCTCGCCGTCGCGGTCGACGGTCAGGTGCGGGAACGGCCGCAGAGCCTCCTCGACGGCGTCCGCCAGCGCCTTCTCGTCCCCGCTGACCGACTCGATGTCCACGATCCGGGCGGTGAGCTCTCCGACGTCCTGTGTGAGATCCAGACGCGTAGTCATGCTCGCGACCCTATCCCCGACCGTGGGTTTTACTGGAAGGCGTGTTGAGCATCGGCGAACTGGCCGCGCTGGCCGGGGTCACCACCTGGACCGTCCGCCGCTATCACCAGGTCGGGCTGCTTCCCGAGCCGCCGCGCTCCGCGGCGGGCCACCGGCGGTACGGCATGGCCGACGTCGTCCGCATGATCAGGATCCGGCGGATGGTGGCGTCGGGCATGGGCCTTCCCGACGTCTGCCGGGTGCTCGCCCCCCGGCTCGACCTGCACACGGCCCTGGCCGACCTCGACGCCGACCTGGCCGCGGCGGAGGAGGCGATCCGGCGGCAGCGGGCCATGCTCGCCGAGCTGCGGAACACCGGCGACGACCCGACGCTGACGCCCGAGCTGGTCCACGTCGTCGCCGAACTGGAGCAGGTCTTCCCGGCTCACCCGCTGCTGGAGCGGGAGCGGGAGATGATCGCCCTGCTGGAGGCGGCGGCGCCGGTGACGGCGGCGGCGCTCACCCGCGCCTACCGGGCGTCGCTGTACGACGAGGGGCTCCGCCGCCGCGTGTGGGACCTGGGGCTGCGCTTCGAGGCCCTGCGCGAGGCCCCGGCCGGCCATCCCGAGGTCGCGGCCCTGGCCACCGATCTCCGCGACGCCCTCGCCCCCTACACCTCCCCCGCCCGCCGCGCCTCCCCCGCCGCGCCGTCCGGGCGGACCGCCGTCCCGGGGCTCGGCGAGCTGTCCCCGGCCCAGCGCGAGGTGATCGGCCTCGTCGAACGCTGACCGCTCGCCGGGAGCCACGGGCGGCGGTCGGCATCGCTCCGGGTCACGGACGGGAACCCGGTGCCCGCCGGGTTTCGCGGGCGCCGCAACCGCCGCGGAGCGATAGGTTCTTGACCGTGCGACGGCGTTTCTCAAAAGGGGCCATTACCATCGTCGTGATCGTGGTCCTGCTCGCGGTGGGCATCACCGTGGGCGTCTTCACATTGATCAACCGGGTGACGCCACTCAAGGACCTCGGCGAGGGATGCAAGATCACCACTCCCGAGGGCACACTGGATCTGGACATCGAGCAGGCCAAGGTGGCCGCGGTCATCGCGGCCGTGGCGGCCCGCAGGAAGCTGCCGGAGCGGGCGGTCGTGATCGCCTACGCCACCGCCATCCAGGAGTCGAAGCTGGAGAACCTGACGCACGGCGACCGTGACTCGGTCGGGGCGTTCCAGCAGCGCCCCTCCCAGGGGTGGGGCACGCCCAAGCAGCTCGTCGACCCCGTCTACGCGTCGGGGAAGTTCTTCGCCGCTCTGGAGAAGGTGAAGAACTACCAGAAGCTGCCGCTCCACGAGGCGGCCCAGCTCGTGCAGCGCTCCGCCGACGGGTCGGCCTACGCCCAGCATGAGGGGGATGGGAAGATCCTGGCCGCGGCGTTCACCGGACGCGTCCCCAAGGCCGTACAGTGCTGGTTCCCGACGCCGACCGGCAAGACCCCGCAGCCCGCGACCGAGAAGGCGGAGCGCAGGCTCGCGCGGGCGCTGGGCCCGGACAGCACGCTGACGGTCTCCTCACGCAGGCGCGGCTGGCTGGTGGCCGGCTGGTCGGTCGCCCACGCCAAGGAGTTCGGGCTGAGCCGGGTCCGCTACGACGGCCAGTCATGGACGCCCGCCACGGGCGAGGAGGGCTGGAAGGCCGACACCCGGGCCTCGGCGAAGCGGGTCGACATCTCCTGATGAGCCGGACTCGACGTCCTGCCACGCCGCATGGGGCGTATCCGGCACCAAGCACCTGGCCGACGCCTCTGCGGTCCCGTGGTCGACGGTACGGAATCCCCGTACCGGCTCACTGACGTGAGCCGAGCGGCGCCCCGGCGTGGGGGACGGAACACCACGGCGGCGCCCCGGCGCAGGGGAGCGGAGGATCGGCGAGATCAGACCTGCTTCGCGATGCTGATGGCGCCGGGGGGAACGGGCTGGGCGTAGAAGGAGCTCCAGCGTCCGCCCTGGACGCGTTCGAAGCTGAGCAGGCGGCCGTCGGCGGCCCGGTAGTCGGCGAAATCGAGCAGGCCCCGCTCGGGCATGGAGGTGACACCCTCACCGCGGAAGGCGGCGGTACCCCGCTCGACGGGGAAGAAGTCGATCCCCTCGACGCTCAGGGTGGTCTTGGCGGGAATCATGCCCTGGGCGGGCACCTCCGTCCACAGCAGCACCTCCAGGTGGGACGGATCGCCGGCGGTCCGCCCGGCACGCTCCTCGACCGAGAGCCACTGGTGGCGGCGCGTTCCGTCGTCGAGGAGGTGTTCGGTCCACTGGGTGCCCTGCCACGACAGGTACAGGGCCCCGAGGACGCGGCTGCGCACCCCCTGGCAGTCAATCGTGTCGCCCACCTTGATCATGCGGGGGTCGGGGTAGTCGATGCCGACACGGCCCGCGCTCGGCTGAGGCGGAGACTGCGCGGCCTCGGCCGGAGGAGGAGGGGTCTCGCCGGGAGGGTCGGGGGCGCGCGCCTTCCTGTCCTGACGCGTCGTCGCGAAGAACGCGCCGAACAGCAGGACGAGGGTGACGACGCTCAGTCCGAGTATCACGGCGACCGCGGGGGTCATGCCGCGGGATCCTACTGGAGGCGGCGCACCGCCGCACCGATGCGTTCGTCATCGGCCGTCACGGCGATGCGGACATGCAGGCCGCCGGCCTCGCCGTAGAAGTCACCCGGCGCGACCAGAATGCCCTTCTCCGCGAGAGCGCGGACCTGGTCCCAGCAGCCGGCCCCGTTGGACGCCCACAGGTACAGGCCCGCGGTGGAGTGCTCGATCTTCCAGCCGGCCGCCTCCAGGGCGGGACGGAGCGCCGCGCGGCGGGCGGCGTAACGGGCTCGCTGTTCCTCGGCGTGCTCGTCGTCGTCGAGGGCCACGGCCATCGCCGCCTGGACCGGCCCCGGCATGATCATTCCAGCGTGCTTGCGGATCTCCAGCAGGCGCCGGACGAGGGCGGGGTCGCCCGCGACGAACCCGGCGCGGTACCCGGCCAGGTTGGAGCGCTTGGAGAGCGAGTGCACCGCGAGCAGGCCCTCGTGGGAGCCGCCGCAGACGTCCGGGTGCAGGATCGAGACCGGCTGTTCCTCCCAGCCCAGCTCGATGTAGCACTCGTCGGAGGCCACGACCGCGCCGCGCTCACGCGCCCAGGAGACGACCTTGCGCAGGTGGTCGGCGGGCAGCACCTTGCCGGTCGGGTTGGACGGGGAGTTGACCCAGACCAGCGGCACCCGCTCGGGCCCGAGCGCGAGCAGCCCGTCGGTGGCGTACGGCTCGGCGCCGGCGAGGCGGGCGCCCACGTCATAGGTGGGGTAGGCCAGCTCCGGGAAGACCACGCGCTGCCCCTGGCCGACGCCGAGAAACGTCGGCAGCCAGGCCACGAACTCCTTGGAACCGATCAGCGGCAGCACGTTCGCCTGGTCGACCTCGACGCCGTGTCTGCGGCGCAGCCATCCGGCCGCGGCCGAGCGCAGGCGTTCGGTGCCGTAGGTCAGCGGGTAGCCGGGGCTGTCCGAGGCGTCGGCGAGCGCCTGCCGCACGACGGCCGGGACCGGGTCGACCGGCGTGCCCACCGACAGGTCGACGATCCCGTCGGGATGCGACGCCGCCAGTTGCTTCAGAGGCGTGAGCCGATCCCATGGAAAGTCCGGCAGACCGATCACAGTGCTCCCCGCATGAGGTGTCCCGGCCGGAGCCGGAAGGAGGTCTTCTCGATGGAGCCCGGCCCGGATGAACGGGGCTCCCCACACCCCGGCCCGGCCATGACGGCCCGGCCGGGGCCCGGGTGACGCTCAGTGGTCCTCGGCCTGCGGCGGCAGGGCCGCGACGACCGGGTGGTCCTTGGCGATCTTTCCGACCTTGGAGGCACCACCGGGCGACCCGAGGTCCTCGAAGAACTCCACGTTCGCCTTGTAGAAGTCCTTCCACTGCTCGGGAAGGTCGTCCTCGTAGAAGATCGCCTCCACGGGGCAGACGGGTTCGCACGCGCCGCAGTCCACGCACTCGTCGGGGTGGATGTAGAGCATGCGCTCGCCCTCGTAGATGCAATCGACGGGGCACTCCTCGATGCACGCCTTGTCCAGGACGTCCACGCAAGGCTGCGCGATGACGTAGGTCACCTCGGGCTCCTTCTTCTTTACGCACCTAGGCACGACTTCGACCGCGGGTTGCTACGCCCTAGTATTGCCGTGCCCGCCAGGTGCCTGAAACGGGAGGGGGCAAAAGACCGTGACCCGTGGTTTCGGAGCTCGCCTCGTCATCAGCCTAACCCCTTCTGACGTGGGCAGAAGGGTCACCACCCGCAGGCGGGTCCCGGGGGGCTTCCGCGACGCCGTGGGCGAGCTGGAATTCTGGCGCGACGGCGTGCTCGGGGTGCGCAAGCGCGACGGCACCCTGGTCGAGATCGCGGAGGAGACGCTCGTGGCCGCCAGGGTCGTGCAGCCGCCGCACCCGCGCGGGTAGCGCGGGTACCCCCGTCCGCGCGGCGCGCGGCGCCACAACCGTCTCACCCGCGGGCGAGATGGTTGTCAAGACCCGCGTACGCCGTTTCCCGGTAAGCCGTTTCCCAAGAAAAGCCGCGCCTGCTCGACGAATCGTACCGCTGCGGAGAGTATACGATTCGTGACCGTACGCACCAGCGCCGCAGCCGCCGTGATCCTCACGGCCACGATCGCCGGATGTGGCGCCCCGGCTACCGAAACGCCCGCGCAACTGCCGCCGGTGAACGCCCGGGCCGCCTCCCTGCAGGAGGGCTTCTCCACGATGGAGCGCCTCGTCGAGGCGGCCAGGAAAGAAGGCTCGCTCACGGTGATCGCGCTGCCGCGCGACTGGGTGAACTACGGCGAGATCATCGACGCCTTCGCCGAGGAGTACGGCATCAAGGTCGACCAGCTGGAGCCGGAGGCGAGCAGCGCCCGGGCGATCGAGGCCGCCGCCTCGCTCAAGCCGGACGTGTTCGACCTGAGCATGGACGTCGCCGTGGCCCACGTCTCCTCCTTCGCGCCGTACAAGGTCCAGGGCTGGCAGGACATCCCCGACCACCTCAAGGACCACCGGGGCACCTGGTACGCCGGGTACGGCGGCTACATGTCCATCGGCTACCAGCCGGGCAAGGTGGCTGCCCCGTCGTCCTTCTCCGACCTGCTCAAGCCCGGCTACCAGGTCTCCCTGGCCGGCGATCCCCGGGAGGCCTCGGCGGCCTTCAACGGGGTGATGGCGGCCTCGATCAGGGGTGGGGAGGCCCGGGCCGACCGGGGTGTGGAGTTCTTCGGCCGGCTGAAGAGCGCGGGCAACCTCGCGACCACCGCGCAGGCGGCCTCGGCCATCGTGGACTGGGACTACCACAACGCGGCGCGGGCGGCCGAGAACGAGGCGTGGAAGGTCACGATCCCCGGCGACGCCGTGCTCGGCTCGTACTACGTCCAGGCCATCAACAAGAAGGCTCCGCACCCGGCCGCCGCCCGGCTCTGGCAGGAGTTCCTCTTCTCCGACCGGGGCCAGAACCTCTTCCTGAAGGGCTACGCCCGTCCGGCCAGGATGGAGGCCCTGGAGATGCGCGGCACGCTCGACACGGAGCTCGCCGCGAGGCTCCCCCGGGCGAGCGCCGAACCCGTGGTCCTCACCGTCGCCGAGGTCGACAGCGCGAGGGCGTACGTGAAACGTGAGTGGGGAGAGAAAGTCGGATAGCTCTGAGGCTGATGAGACTGATATGTCGCAACTTCCCAGAGGCTCTAAAGTGTCTGGAGAGCATCGATAAGAGGCCGCGGCGTCTCAGAATGTGAGCTGATCGTCTTGCGCTACGACACCCCGGGCATGATGAGGTGGGACGCTCGCGCCTATGACAGCAGCTTCGGATACGTTTCGGCTCACGGTGCCCCCCTGGTCGAGCTTCTCGACCCGCAACCCGGGGAACGCATCGTGGACCTCGGCTGCGGCACGGGCGTGCTGACCGCCGAGATCCACTCCCGGGGTGCCCGCGTCCTGGGGATCGACAGGTCTCCCGCCATGATCGAGAAGGCGCTGGCGCTCCACCCCGGGCTCGACTTCATCGTGGGTGACGGCCGCGACTTCACGGTGGCCCAGCCCCACGACGCGGTCTTCTCCAACGCGGCTCTGCACTGGATGGGCCGGGAGCCGGACGTGGTGATCGCCAACGTCCGCGAGGCCCTGACCCCGGGCGGACGGTTCATCGCCGAGATGGGCGGCGCGGGCAACTGCGCCGCGCTGACCGCGGCGCTGTCCACCGCCTGGCGGGAGTACGGGCTGCACGAGCCCGACCTGCCGTGGTACTTCCCCACGCCCTCCGAGTACGCCACACGGCTGGAGAAGAGCGGTTTCACCGTCCGGCTGCTGGAGTACTTCGACCGGCCGACCCCCCTCGACCAGTGCCCCGACGGAGCCGCGGACTGGGTGCGGATGTTCGCCGGTTCGCTGCTCCAACACGTGCCCGGCGATATGGTCGACTCGTTGCTCGGCCGGGTGAACGAGCTGGCCGCCCCCGCCCTGCGGCGGGAGACCGGTTGGATGGCCGACTACGTGCGGCTCAGGTTCGCGGCCGTACGCCGCTGAACCGGCCCAATACGCCGGGGCGATTTGCCAGACTATGGTCTGTTCCATGAGTCTCGTTCTCCGGCCACATGGAGTGACGCGGGCGGCTTGAGGGGCTGGTGAAGGGAACGGATGAACTTCAGTCTGAGTGACCTCGTGCCGCCGCTACGTTGGAGCGACGCGGCCACGATCCCACTTCTGCGTGAGCAGCCCGATCTTCCGGGCGCCTGGTGGCGAAGCCTGCCGGTGGCCCGGGTGCTCGCCGTGCTGGGCCCGGAGAGGCTGGCGGAGATCCTCACCGAGATCGCGCTGGTCCACTGGCCCGCGGCGGCCGTGGGCGACGTCCTGCCCGCCCTGCACGTCCTGGATCCGGACGAGGCCGACGAGCCGTGCACCGCGATCGCCCTGGACCGCGCGGGCTCCTGGACGGGCCTGCTCGCGCTGACCGGTCACGACCTGCGCGACCAGCCTTTCATCCAGCCGGTTCCCCTGCTGAACACGCTCTTCGCGGCGGTCTTCTCCCACCTGGCCCACCCGGCTCCCGCCGTCCCGGACCCGGCCCCCCGGCCCGTCCCGGCGCCGCCGGCCGCCATCGCCGTCCCGGAGCCCACGCTCCCCGAGCCCGGCGACTCGCCGTTCACCCCCCGCCCCATGGCCCCCGAGGCCGGGGCCGAGGAGGGGATCCGGGCCGCCGAGGACCACCGGGAGGAGCCCCCGGGGTCGCTCTTCCGGCCCGCCGCGCGCAAGGACTCCGGCGTGGGGACCCCCGTCGAGACGAAGGCCCCGGTCGAAGCGGAAGTCCCGGTCGAGACGGGAGCCCCCGTCGAGACGGAGGCCCCGGTCGAGACGGAAGCCCCCGTCGAGACGAAGGCCCCGGTCGAGACAGGCGTCACCGGGCAGGCGGAAGCCGGTGTGCGGGCCGTTCTGGAGGCCGAAGCGTCCGTCGCCGAGCCGGAGACGCGTGCCGAACCCGATGCCGGGGCCGGGGGTGCCGAGGCTGAAGTGGCGGTGAAGGCGCAGGCCGACGTCGAGGTTGCCGAGAACGTCGCCGAAGCGGACGCCGAAGCCCAAGAGGACGCCGAGGTCCAGGAGGACGTCCCGGTCCGCGAGGACGCCGAGACACCGGAGAGCGCCCGAGCCGAGCAGGAGACCCCGGCGGAAACGGACGCCCAGGCGCGGGAAAGCAGCCGGGAGCACGAGGACGCCCCCGCCCACCGGGACGCCGAGACACCGGCAGCCGTACGAACCGAGCAGGGAGCCGGAGCCGAAACGGACGCCCCGGAGCACGAGGACGCCCCCGTCCGGGAAGACGCCGAGGAGCGGGAGGGCTCTCAGGCGCGGGAGAGCGCCGGAGAACAGGACGGCGCCGAGGAGCGGGAGGGCGCTGGGGCCGAGGCCGTTCCGGAACCGCGGAGGGAGGCGGAGCCGCTCGCGGCCGGGGCGAAGGCCGCCGGACCGGCGGAGAACCTGCACGCGCTGCTGGACGGCGTCTTCGCCGGCGCCGAGGACAAGCGCTGGGCCGTGGCGCAGAACAGGGTGTTCAGCGACGCCCCGGCGGCGGTGGAGGAGCTGGCCAAGCTGTTCGCCGTACCGCCGCAGGTCATCCACGACATCGAGGCCGATCTGCGCCGGGAACTCGCGGAGTGGATCGCCTCCGACGAGGCGGCGCCTTACCGGGAGCACCTGGAGGAGGTCAAGCGGGTCCTCGGCAAGGCGGCTCCCCGGGAGCGGCTGATCAGGGCGGCCGACTGGCACGCCCGCGAGCTCCACTCCCTCGACGTGCCGGCCTGGCAGTTCGTACTGGCCAGCCTGCCGGGTTACCACCTGGTCGACGAGTGGCTGGTCGAGGGCGACATCACGGAGCTGCGGCACCGCACCCGCGACATGATCAGCGGTGCCAAGCCGCCGCTGACCATCACCAAGGCCCTCGACATGGTCTCCTCGCTGGGCATCCACCCCGAGGTGTCCAAGGCATGGCTGGAGAACGTACCCCAGCTCCGGATCCTCGGCGCGGGTGAGCGGCCTCCCCGGGCCAACGGTGCCGGACCCCTGACCGCGGGGAAGCCCGCCACCGGGCAGGCACCCGCCGCGCAGGCGACCCCCGAGGCGCCCGCGGCGCCGGATGCCGTCGCGAACGCGGCTCCCGGCGGGGCGGCGGCCCCGGAGCGGCCCGCCCCGCAGGTCCCCGCGTTCTCGGAGGCGCCCGCGTTCTCGCAGGGCCCCGCGGACCGTGTTCCCTCCCCCGGGGTTCCCTCCCCCGGGAGCCCCGCCGGTGGCGAGCCCGCCGGTGAGCGAGGCGCCGAGGAGCAGGGCAGGGCGCCGTTCCGCCCGCTGAAGGACGTCTCGCTGACCCGGCGCTGCTTCCGGCAGCCGGACGGCCGTTGGTGGCTCCGGGTCGACGTCACCCCCGAACACCTCCAGGGTGTCGAGTGCCCGCTGCCCAGCGGGTTCGCGGCCTACCTTGGGATGACGCCGGGCAGCCGCCGCACGGTCAAGAGCGCGGTCGGCGACGTCGTCCTCGACTGGCGGGAGAGGCCCGTCGTGGAGTCGCTGGGGGCGCTCCTGGCGGACGTGGGCGCCAAGGAGGGCAGCCACCTGTTCCTGACGCTCTCGGACGAGGGCGTCCTGCGTGCCAGGCACCTTCCCGCCGCGGCCGACGACGTGCGGGACACGGCACGGGCGCTGCGGCTGGTCGGCTACACCGCCTCGGGCGGCACCCCCGAACAGGCCGCGCGGGTCATCGCGACCCGGGTCGGCATGACGAGCCCGGTGCCGGTGCCCGATCTCCTCGTCCGCCTGCGAGAACGCGGAGACCGCGATCTCCTGTCACTGTTGGCCTAGCCCATGCCCCGCCTCGCCATCTCCCCGGAGTTCCCCGTCGAACTCGGCGCCCTGCCCCAGCCGGTGCGCCGCGACGTCGTGCTCTCGGCACGCAGGTTCCTGCAGAACGTGGCGGGTGCCCCCCATCCCGAACGGGTCAGGGGGGCCAGGGATCCCCGGGTCGCCACGCTCAGGCTGGCCGAGCGGCACCGGGGCGTCGTGGTCAAGCAGCGGGACGTCTACTGGCTGCTGACGGTCCTGCCGGACGCGGAGGCGTGGGCGTACGCGCAGCGCTACCGGTTCGGGGTCAACACGGCGCTGGGTGTGGTCGAGATGTGGGACGCGGTGGCGCTGGACCGGGTGCGCCCCGCGATGCGCAGGGCGGCCGAGGCGTCCTCGACCCGGCTGTTCGCCGACATCTGCGACAGCGACCTGGCCGAGCTGGGGATCGACGGCCGGTTCCTGCCGCTGGTCAGGCAGATCACCGACGAGCTGACCCTGGAGGCGCTCGAACCGCTGCTGCCGCCGACCCAGTACGAACCGCTGGCCGCGCTGGCCAGGGGCGAGTCGATGGCCGGGGCCTGGCGGGAGCTGGAGAACTGCCGGGCCGTCCCCGCGGACCCCGAGCCGATCAACCCGGAGGACTTCGGTGCCGCGCTGCTCCGCAGCCCCGACCGGGCGGTCTTCGCCGACTACCCGCGTGAGCTGAACCGCGTGCTGGAGGCGCCCGGCTGGTGCGTCTTCCTGCATCCGCCGCAGCACCGGCTGGCCCACTGGGAGTCCTACCAGCAGCCGACGCTGGTCACCGGCGGCGCGGGCACCGGCAAAACCCTCGTCGCGCTGCACCGGGCGGCGCACCTGGCCAGACGCGGTGCCGGGCAGATCCTGCTCGTCACCTTCTCCCAGGGGCTGAGCGCCGACCTCGCGGCGAAGCTCGACGTCCTGATCGAGGACGAGGTGGTCCGCAAGCGGATCGAGGTCGGCAATGTGGACCGGCTGGCGCACCGCATCGTGGCCGAGGCGGAGGGCCGCCCGCCGTCGCTGGTGGGCGGCGCCGAGCTGACCGCGCTGTGGGAGGAGACGGACACCGGGCACAGCCCGGCGTTCCTGCTGCGCGAGTGGGAACAGGTGGTGCTGGCGCAGAACCTGCAGACCCTGGACGAGTACCTCGACGCCCCACGTCCCGGCCGGAGTGTCGAGCTGTCCGGTGCGGAGCGGACCGCCATCTGGCGGGCCATCGAGCACGTCACCGAGCAGCTGCGGGAGCGCGGCCGGCGGACCCTGCTCCAGCTGGCCGCCGAGGCGTCGACGCTGCTCGGCCAGACGACCGGTGACCTGCTGGAGGAGACGGAGCCCACGCGGGAGCCGTACCGGCACATCGTGGTGGACGAGGCGCAGGACCTGCACCCCGCGCAGTGGCGGCTGCTGCGCGCGGCGGTGCCGCACACCCGTGACGACCTGTTCATCGTGGGCGACCCGCACCAGCGGATCTTCGACACGCGGGTGGCGCTGGCCTCGGTCGGGATCGACGCGATCCAGCAGCGGCTCCAGGTGTCGTACCGGCTGCCGCAGGAGATCCTCTCCTGGGGGGTGCGGCTGCGCGGGGGCGGCCCGGCCGACGGACTGGTCAACGGGGTGCAGGAGTTGTACGGTTTCCGCGCCAGGCGGCACGGGCCGCGGCCGATGGTCCGCGCCTACGATTCTCCCCAGGACGAGCTGACGGGGCTGGCATCGCAGGTGAGACAGTGGATACAGGACGGCGTGCCGCCCGAGGAGATCGCGGTGGCCGCCAGGACTGCCGAGCTCGTGCGCGACGCACGGGCCGTGCTGCGCGAGCTGGGGGTGCGGGTGACGACGCTGCACGGCATGAAGGGGTTGGAGTTCCGGCGGGTCGCCGTGATCGGCGTGGCCGACGGGATCGTGCCCGACCCCGCCTCCTTGACCCCGGTCGGGGAGGATCCCGCAGCCAGGGCGCACGACCTGCAGCGGGAGCGCGGCCTGCTCTACGTCGCGTGCACCCGGGCCGTGGAATTTCTTTACGTATCCCACTCCGGACGGGCCAGTCCCTTCCTTCCCACCTGATCACATAGTCTGAACTGCGGATATATTCCCCTTTGCCGGTTGGACCTCAATGAACCTCAGCCTGAGCGACATCGCGCCCCCCCTGCGCTGGACCTCTCCCGGCCAGGTAGTGCCGATCGCAACCGACCCACGCCTCCCGGAGGCGTGGTGGCAGGCGCTGCCGCTCGACAGGGCCTGCTCGACCATCGGGACGTCCGAGGTCGCCGGACGCCTGACCGACCTCGCCCTGGCGTGCTGGGGACATCTGATGCTCGGTGACGTCCTGCCCCTGCTCAGGTTCTCCGACCCGGCCGCGAGTGTGCGCACGCCCGAGGCGCTCGGCCGCGAGATGGTGCACAAGCTCTTCACCTCCGTGCTGGAGCGGCTGCTCGAACCGGTCACCGAGGAGAGCGTCGCCCGGATGCGCCCCTCCCGCCCCGACCGGCCGCTCCCCGAACTGATCGACGAAGTCTTCGTCACGCTGGACGACCGGCAGCGGGCCATCGCCAGGGACCGGCTGTACGCCTCCCAGCGGGCCACGCTCGACGATCTGGCCCAGCGGTTCTCGGTGACCAGGGAGCGCATCCGGCAGATCGAACGTGACCTGCGCGACCATGTGGAGGCGTGGCTGACCACCGAGGAGGCGGCGCCGCTGGTGGCCCATGTGTCCTGGCTGCGCGGCCGGCTCGGCTCCGCCGTACCGGCCGACGACCTCGCCGCGGCGGTGCCCTGGCACCGCACCGAGCTCACCACGCTGGGGATCCCCGCCTGGCGGTTCGTCCGGACCCTGCTGAACGGCTACGAGCAGGTCGACGGCTGGCTGGTCGCCGGTGGAGCCGACGAGCTCAGGGAGAAGACCCGGCAGCTGTTCAGCGACGGGCCCCGGCCGTTGGAGGAGGCCGTCACGCTGGCCAGCCAGCTCGGCATCCGCGAGGACGTGGCCGAGCGCTGGCTCATCGCCGTGCCCCAGCTGCGGGTGCTGGACAACCACGTGGTGCAGTGGCCGCGCAGCGTCAACGACAAGGCCGAGGCCGTACTCGCGGTCGCGGGCGGCCCGCTGACACCGGAGGAGATCCAGGAGCGCATCGGCGAGGACTACAGCCTCGTCGGCATCCGCAACCAGCTCACCGCCGACGACCGGTTCCTGCGGGTCGATCGGAACAAGTACGGGCTGACGCGCTGGGGCGGCGAGGAGTACCTGGGCATCCGGGAGATGATCGTCCGGGAGATCGAGCGGGCCAACGGCGAGGCGTCGGTCAACACGATCGTCACGAACCTCACCAGCCGCTACGACGTGAGCGAGAGCTCGGTCCGCGCCTACGCGGGCGGTCCGGGCTTCGAACGCACCCAGCGCGGGTGGATCCGGGTGGCCGGCTCCGAGCAGTCCGACTACCAGCCGCGCCGCGACGTCTCGGAGACCCGCCGCTGCTTCCGCAGCCGCGACGGGCGCTGGTGGCACCGGGTGGACGTCAACGCCGAGCACCTGCGCGGCTCGGGCTCCCCCCTGCCGACCGGTTTCGCCGCGCACCTCGGCATGGCCCCGGGCGGCCAGCTCACCGCCTCCACCCCCTCCGGCGACGTGGTGATCAGCTGGCACAACCAGCCGACCATGGGCTCCATCCGGCCGGTGCTGATCGCGGCGAACGCCTCCGAGGGCGACCACGTCTTCCTGACGGTCTCCGACGGCGGCGAGCTGCTGACCCGCTACCTGCCCGCCGCCTCGCCGGCCCTCCCGTCGTTGAACCGGGCGCTGCACCTGATCGGCTACACCGCGCCGGTGGCGTCGGAGGCCGAGGGCATCCGCCTGATCGGCGCCCGGATCGGCCTACCCGAAGGGTGCACGCGCGAGGAGATCCTCGCGCGCCTGCGCGACCGCGGTGACCGGGACATCCTCGGCTTCCTGGAGGGTGGTGTCTGACGCGCCTATGGCGCTCGCTCCGCTCACGCGGGCCCGAGCGCCCCAAGGCCACGCCCGAGCCTGCCTGATTGCGTAGGCTCGGGGGCATGCTGCGGCTGTATGACACGCGGACCCGGCAGGTCGAGCGGATTCTCCCCGAGGGGGCCCGCTCGCTGCGGATGTACACCTGCGGCCCGACGGTCTACCGGTTCGCCCACGTGGGCAACCTCCGCTCGTATCTGCTGTCCGACCTGATCAGGCGGGTCGGGGAGCGGCAGCGGGTCCGGGTGGTCGTCTGCCGCAACATCACCGACGTCGGGCACCTGGTCGACGACGCCGAGATCGACCCCGCGGGCGAGGACAAGGTCCTCGCTCAGGCGAGGGCCGAGGGACGCGGCCCGCTGGAGACCGCGCGGTTCTACGAGGACGCCTTCGTCGCGGACACGACCGCGCTGAACATCCGGCCGCCGGAGCACTCACCGCGGGCGACCGAGACCGTCGACCTGATGGTCCAGATGATCGCCGAGCTGATCGGGAAGGGGCACGCCTACGCGGTCCCCGACGGGTCGGTCTTCTTCGACGCGGCCTCTTTCTCCTCGTACGGGGAGATCTCCGGCAACCGGCTCGACCGGCTCAAGCCCGGTCACCGGCACGAGGGCGTCGACCCCCGCAAGCGGTTCCACGCCGACTGGGCGCTGTGGAAGGCCTCGGACCGGGAGATGACCTGGGACGCCCCGTGGGGCCGGGGCTTCCCCGGCTGGCACATCGAGTGCTCGGCCATGTCGCTGCGTCTGCTGGGTGGGCGCATCGACGTGCATACCGGCGGGATCGACCTGCGCTTCCCGCACCACGAGAACGAGCGCGCCCAGTCCGACGCCGTCGCCGGGCGCGAGGTGGTGCGCCACTGGGTCCATGGCGAGCACCTGCTCTTCGACGGGCGGAAGATGTCGAAGTCCGCCGGCAACGTGGTCCTGCTCAAGGACGTGACCGACGCGGGTCTCGACCCGCTGGCCGTGCGCCTGGCGCTGCTGGAGCACCGCTACCGGCAGCAGACGAACCTCACCTGGGAGACCCTGCGGGCCGCCGACCGGACCCTGCGGCGCTGGCGCGCTCGCGTCGCCGGGTGGTCGGAGTCGCCGAGCGCCCCGATGCCCGCCGAGCCGGTCGCCCGGATCGAGGCCGCCTTCGACGACGACCTCGACACCCCGCTGGCGCTGCGCCTGCTGCGCGAGCTGGAGCGCGACGACTCCGTCGCACCGGGTTCCCGCTTCGAGGCGTTCCTCCATCTCGACCAGGTCCTCGGGCTGGACCTCTCCGTCGACATCGGCAGGGCCGGGAGCCTGCCCGCGGGCGCCGCGGAGCTGCTGGAGCGGCGTGAGCGGGCCCGCGAGGCGAAGGACTGGGCCGCCGCCGACCACCTTCGCGACGAGCTGGCCGCCCTGGGGGTGCGGGTGGCCGACACCCCGCAGGGCCAGGTCTGGTCCTGACCGTCCGGCCGTGACGGGTGCCGGCGCGCCGGCGTTTGTCCGCTGAGCACCGTGCCACAGATGCCGGGCGATGCCACACTTGCGGGAGCATGTCGCCTAGGAGGTCTTTGTGAGGTTCCGGCCGTACGCCTGGATGCCCCGCCCGCTCACGTGGCTCGCACGGGTGATCACCGTTCTCGTGGTTCTCGGGCTGCTCCTCGCCGGGGCCGGCGTGTGGAGCGTACGCGCCTCCTTCCCTCAGCTCTCGGGCGAGCTCGCGGTGAAAGGCCTCAAGGGAAAGGTCACTGTTTATCGCGATAAGAACGGCATTCCGCATATCTACGCGGACTCCCCCGAGGACCTGTTCCTGGCCCAGGGCTACGTGCACGCGCAGGACCGCTTCTTCGAGATGGACTTCCGCCGCCACGTGACCGCCGGGCGGCTGTCGGAGATGTTCGGCGCGGCGACCCTGACCGAGGACAAGGTGATCCGCACCATGGGCTGGCGGAAGGTGGCCGAGAAGGAGCTGCCCATGCTCACCGAGCAGACCCGGCGCTACCTGGACGCCTACGCCGGCGGGGTGAACGCCTGGATGGCGGAGAACGACGGCTTCGCCGGGCGGAGCCTCGAATACGTGCTTCTGAAGGTCACCAGCCCCGGATACGAGCCCGAGCCCTGGACGCCGGTCGACTCGCTGGCCTGGCTCAAGGCGATGGCGTGGGACCTGCGCTCCAACCTCTCCGACGAGATCGGCCGGGCGCTCGCGGCGAGCATGCTGCCGCGCGAGCGGGTGGAGCAGCTCTGGCCCGGCTACCCCTACGCGACCCACCAGCCGATCGTCACCCGGGGCTCGGTCACCGAGCGCGGGTTCCAGCAGGACGAGGAGCCGAGCGCCGACCCCCGGGAGGTGGACACCAGGGCGCTGACCAGGGCGGCCGAGGCCATCCACGCGGTGCCCGCCCTGATGGGCGACCGGGCGGGCGGGAGCGGCATCGGCTCGAACTCGTGGGTGGTCTCCGGCCGGCACACCACCACCGGCAAACCCCTGCTCGCCAACGACCCCCACCTGTCGGCGAGTGTGCCGGCGGTCTGGTACCAGGCCGGGCTGCACTGCCGTACCAGGAGCGCCGAGTGTCCGTTCGACGTCACCGGCTTCACCTTCTCCGGCGTACCAGGCGTGATCATCGGGCACAACGAGAAGATCGCCTGGGGTTTCACCAACCTCGGCCCGGACGTCGCCGACCTCTACCTGGAGCGGATCAAGGACGACTCCTACCTGTTCATGGGCAGCTGGAAGCCGCTCACCACCAGGACCGAGACGATCAGCGTGGCCGGGGGTGACGCGGTCCGCCTCCGGATCCGCGAAACCATGCACGGGCCGGTCATCTCCGACGTCATGAAGGACGCGCGGGACACGCTGCCCGGCTCGGCCGCGATCTTCGACGAGGAGGCCGACGCGGTCGCGCTCAAGTGGACCGCGCTGGAACCGGGCCGGAGCGCCGACGCGATCTTCGCCATGAACACCGCGCAGGACTGGCAGCAGTTCCGGGCGGCGGCGAGCAGGTTCGAGGTGCCCGCGCAGAACCTGGTCTACGCCGACACCGACGGCAACATCGGCTACCAGGCCCCGGGCCGGATCCCGGTCCGCACCCGAGGCGACGGCACCTGGCCGGTGCCGGGCTGGACCGGCGAGTACGCCTGGCAGTCGGCGATCCCCTTCGACGAACTGCCCAGCGTCTACAACCCGCCGGAGGGTTACATCGCGACCGCCAACAACGCGGTCATCGACCCCTCGCGCTACCCGCACATGCTCACCGAGGACTGGGCGTACGGCTACCGCTCCCAGCGCATCGTGGACCGCCTCCGCGAGACGCTCAAGGACGGCGGGAAGGTGGACGCGGCGGCGATGGGCGCGCTGCAGCAGGACACGGCCAACGGCTTCGCGGCGTTCCTGGTGCCCAAGCTGACGGACATCGAGGTGGCCGGGCCGGCCGGGGACGCCCTGGCCCTGCTGCGCAGCTGGGACCACTCCCAGGGCGCCGGCTCGGCCCCGGCCGCGTACTTCAACGCCGTCTGGCGGCACCTGCTCGTCGAGACCTTCAACGACGACCTGCCCGAGGGCGCCCGGCCCACCGGCGGCGACCGCTGGTTCGAGGTCGTGCGGGTGATGCTCGACAAGCCCGACGACCCGTTCTGGGACGACCGGGGCACCTCCTGGAAGGAGACCCGCGACGACATGCTGCGGCGGGCGATGGCCGCCGCGTACGACGAGCTGAGCGCCCGCCTGGGTCCGGACGTCAGGAGCTGGCGCTGGGGGGACCTGCACTCGCTGCGGCTGACCCACCAGACCCTCGGCACCTCGGGCATCGCCCCGGTCGAGTGGCTGTTCAACCGGGGCCCGTTCCCGGTGTCCGGCAACGACGACGCCGTCAACGCCGCGGGGTGGAACGTCCAGGAGGACTACACGGTGAACTGGCTGCCGTCCATGCGGATGGTGGTGGACCTCGCGGATCCGGACAGGTCACAGTGGATCAACCTGACCGGTGCCTCCGGCCACGCCTTCCACGACAACTACTGGGACCAGGCACCGCTGTGGGCGAGCGGCGGGACTGTCCCCATGCGGGCCCGTGAGGAGTCCGTCAGGAAGGCGGCCGTCCACACTCTGACACTGAGACCCTGACCGGACGCGCGAAGCCGGGGAAAGCGCCGCGGCAGCCCCTCAGGAGCCCCTCAAGCCTCCAGGACGCGGGACTCGCCGACGGCGAGGTCCCACAGGTCGGCGCGGTCGAGGCCGGCTGCCGCCCAGGCCGCGCGGGCCTGCTCCACCGGTGCCAGCAACGGCTCGCCCGACAGGACGAACGTGCCCCAGTGCATGGTCGCCATCCGGCGCGCCCCCACGTCCCGGCAGGCCCGCACGGCCTGCTCCGGGTCGACATGCGAGGACTTCATGAACCAGCGGGGCTCGAAGGCGCCCACCGGCATCAGGGCCAGGTCGATGCCCTCCGGGTAGCGCGCCCCGATCTGGGCGAAGCGCTCGCCGTACGCGGTGTCGCCGGCGAAGTAGACCGTCCGGCCTGCGGAGGTGATCACCCAGCCGCCCCACAGGGTCATGCAGGTGTCCCACGGTGTCCGGCGGCTCCAGTGGTGGGCGGGCACGAAGTCGAAGCGGACGTCGCCGATGTGCGCGCTCTCCCACCAGTCGAGCTCGGTGACGTCGCGGAAACCGCGCCGGGTGAACCAGGACCGCAGCCCGGCCGGGACGAGGATCGGGGTGCTCCTCGGCAGCCGCCGCACGGTCGGCGCGTCCAGATGGTCGTAGTGGTTGTGACTGATCACCACGGCGTCGATCCGGGGCAGGTCCGTCCACGCGACCCCGGGCGGGGTGAGCCGCGGGCGGCCCCCGGGGATCCTCCGGGACCAGACCGGGTCGGTGAGGATCGTCAGCCCCCCGATCTGGAGGACGTACGTCGCATGGCCCACCCAGGTGACGACCGCGTCGGTGCCCGCCGCCGGCGGGAGCCCGTCCCGGCGGACCGGAATGCGATCGGCGTCCCCTATGTCGGGGCGGAGCCCGCCGTGCCAGATGGCCGCGGCCAGTTCCTGGAACGCCGGGAGCGGCGCGGTCAGCCGGTCACGGAACCCGCCGGGCCACGACCGCTCGGGCACCCTGACCGGCGGACCGGGGCGCTCGGGCGCCCGGCCCGGGAAAACGGAACGCTCCGGCTCCCGCATCGGGAAACCGGAACGCCCGAGCGCCCCCGTGGGACGGGGTATGAGCCCTGCCCCGCCGGGAGCGCCGATCTCATCGGAGAGGTTAGATCCTTCGGGAACGCTGGTCGAGGTCGCTGGGTGGGATGTCTGGGACATCGGCGGCTCCCTTCGTACGGCATCCACTCGCCCCTCATTGATCCCCTCCCAGCGAAATTCATTCCTGTTGCTGGCCTTTTGTCCGCGACCACCAGGGGGGTCTGCGGGCATAGTTGCCGTCTTCCAGGACGGCCAGCCGCTCGAAGACGTTCCACGCGGCCTGGTTGCCGCAGATCAGGATCGAGACGGCGACCGCGACGAGGTACAGCGGGAGCATCGGCAGCCCCGCGCAGATCACGTACTGCCAGGCGTGCCGGTCCTCGTGCCGGAGCAGGGCACCGGTCAGGTAGCCCTCGTCGTGCCTGGTCAGCACCACGTTGCCGACCGTGAAGGCCCCCGCGACGGGGAACGGGATGCGGTAGCCGTGCCCCAGCACCAGACCGTCGGGCCCGGCGCTCATCCGGGCCCGGCCGAGGCGTGCCACCAGCAGCCCCAGCGGCGTGGAGAGGTTGACGTAGTTGAGGATCCGCCGTACTCGATGCAACCGCCGCATACCGGGATTGTGCGTCACCGGACCGGGCCGCGGTAGCGACCGGGCCCGGGTGGACCGGCGGCACGGCGACGGCCGGCGACGGCTACGGCGCGGGCGGGCCGACCGGCCGGGAGCCGAAGGAGTGCGGGGTGAGCAGCCACGAGCCGCCCGTCGACGGCGAGAGCATGACCCCCGCCACGAGCGCGGCGAGGCCCCCGTAAAGGTAGACGTAGCCGGACAGGTCATTGGCGATGACCAGGTCACCCTCCGGCCGCCCGGCGATCCAGATCATGGTGACCAGCGTCCAGCCGGCCGCGGGCGCCAGGGCGGCGCCCCTGCCCCGCATCGCCCGGCCCGGACCGTAGGTGGCCGCGAAGAGCAGAGCGACGCAGCCGAGGGCGGAGACCGGGACGGGCCGGATGTACCACGAGTGCTGGAAGGCGCCCAGGACGCCCATCAGAAGGCCCAACAGGGCGAGCACGGCGTACACCGCCGTGGTGATCGCCGTGTCCGAAGGGGTGCGCATCGCCGGGGCCTGCTCCATCACGTCCATCGAGGTTAGTGGATACCGGCGAAAAGGTCGTCTTCACGGTCGTGCGGCTCGCCCAGGCCCCCCACCTCGACCGGTGCCCCCTGCCCCGCCGGGCCGGGCACCCCGGCGCGCAGGATGTAGTGCTCGACCCCGAGGACCTGCTGGCCGATGTTGTTGGACAGGGCGAACCAGGGGGCGTCCACGCTGATCTGGGTGGTGTGCGCCCGCATCGCCTCGATCTTGCGCTCGACATGGGCCCGTGCGTCGATCTCGGTGGTGACGTCCTTGTCCGCGCAGCCGAACGGCAGGTCGTCGACCGCCTCGGCGGCGAACCGGGTGCCGCTCTCGCGCATCGCCTCCTCCGCCCTGCGCATCACCGACCTGGGCATGGCGGTGTGGTAGAGCTTGGCGATCCGCCACGGCCTGCCCTCGCCGAACGCCGGGTCGGCGGCCAGCTCGAAGGCCCGCCAGGAGACGCGGTGGGCCTGGATGTGGTCGGGGTGGCCGTAGAAGCCGTTCTCGTCGTAGGTGACGAGCACCTGCGGCCGCACCTCGCGGATGATCCTGACCAGCTCCCCCGCCGCCTCGTCCAGGTCGGCCCGCCAGAAGGCGTTCTCCCGGTCGTTGGAGGCGACGCCCATCATGCCGGAGTCACGCCAGCGGCCGGGACCACCCAGGAACCGGTGGTCGGTGACGCCGAGCGCCTTGCAGGCGGCGGCGAGCTCGCCGATGCGGTACTCGCCCAGGGTGTCGTCACGGTCGGCGGCCAGGTGGGCCAGCTCCGGCGGAATGACCTCGCCCTCCTCGCCGAGGGTGCAGGTCACCAGCGTGACGTGGGCCCCTTCGGCGGCGTATCTGGCCATGGTGGCCCCGCTGCCGATCGTCTCGTCGTCGGGGTGGGCGTGCACGAGCATCAGGCGCCGATCAGTCATGCGTCAGAGGGTATCCGCGCCACGGACCTCCGGACCGCCCGCCCCACATCTGTCACCTCACGCCACCCGACCCCGACCACCTCACCGCCCACATCCATCACCTCACGCCACCCGACCCCGGTCACCCCGCCACTCGCATCCATCACCTCGTGGCACCCCAGGTCCCTCCACCACCCGCGTTCACTTCCGCGCGTCCCCGAGGTCCTCACGAGGTCCCCGCGCCCCGGATTCCCGGCCCGGAAACCACATCCTCCGGAAAATGAATTGCGCGATGTGGAACTGGCAAGATGGCCATATGAGTGAGAGTTTCCCTCGCCTGCACGCCAGGACCCGCCGGTTCAGCCTCGGAGTCCCCCGCGGCTTCACGATCGCCCCGGGCGGCGACCGCGTCGTCTTCCTGCGGACGAAGGGCGGCTCCGACCCGGTCACCTGCCTGTGGGAGTACGACGTCCTGAGCGGCGCGGAGCGGCTGATCGCCGACCCGCGCGCTCTGGCCGTGGACGAGGAGGACCTGCCGCCCGAGGAGCGGGCACGCCGCGAGCGGAGCCGGGAGCAGGCCGGCGGCATCGTCGGCTACAGCACCGACAGGGCGGTGACGACCGCGGCGTTCGCGCTCTCCGGCGGCCTCTACGTGGTCGAGCTGAAGAGCAGGCACGTACGGCGGCTGAAGACGCCGGGTCCGGTGGTCGACCCGCGGATGTCGCCCACCGGTGTGCACGTCGGCTACGTGACCGGCGGCGCCTTCCACATCCAGGACCTGGAGGACGAGGTCGATCACGCGCTGGCCCGTCCCGAGGGGCCGGGGGTCACCTACGGCCTGGCGGAGTTCATCGCCGCCGAGGAGATGAGCCGGATGCGTGGCTACTGGTGGTCGCCGGACGGCGGCGCGCTGCTGATCGAGCGGGCCGACGAGTCCCCCGTCTGCACCTGGCACATCGCCGACCCGGCCAACCCGTCCCGGCCACCCGTCGAACAGCGCTACCCCGCCGCGGGCACGCCGAACGCCAGGGTCGAACTGTTCGTGCTCACCCTCGACGGCGGTCGCGTCCCCGTCCCCTTCGACGACGAGTACCTCGTCAACGCCGTCTGGGACACCCACGGGCTGTCGATCGTCACCATGCCGCGCGACCAGAAGACCATGCGCCTGCTCGACGTCGACCCGGCCACCGGCGCCTCCACGGTCGTGCGCGAGGACACCGACCCCGCCTGGGTCGACGTCGTCACCGGCGTCCCCGGGCACCTGTCCGACGGCAGCCTGGTCTGGGTCTCCGCCGCCGAGGGCGGTCACCGCCTGTTCGTCGGCGACCGGCCCGTCACGCCGCCCAGCCTGCAGGTCCGCGAAGTCCTCGACATCGACGGCGAGACCGTGCTGTTCCGGGCCAGCGGCGAGCCCACGGAGATCGCCCTGTGGGCCTACCGCAAGGGTCAGATCACGCTCGTCAGCCCGACCGAGAGCGGCGTCTACAACGGCCACACGGCGGGCGGCACCCTCGTGGTCACCGGCCAGACCCTCGACGGCGAGGGCTCGGTCACGCGCGTCCTGCACAACGGCACGCCCCGCGGCCACATCGCCTCCCACGCCGAGCGGCCCGGCCTGGACCTGCGGGTCTCCCTGATCCGCGCGGGCGAGCGCGACCTGTCCACCGCCGTGGTCTTCCCCTCCGGGCACGTGCCCGGCTCGGCGAAGCTGCCGGTCCTGATGGACCCGTACGGCGGACCGCACGCCCAGCGCGTCCTGGCGGCCTCCGGCGCCTACCTGACCAGCCAGTGGTTCGCCGACCAGGGCTTCGCGGTGATCGTGGCCGACGGCCGCGGCACCCCCGGCCGCGGCCCCGAGTTCGAGCGGGCCATCCTGCACGACCTGGCCACCCCGGTCCTCGAGGACCAGATCGACGCGCTGCACGGCGCCGCCGCGCAGTTCCCCGACGACCTGGACCTGTCGCGGGTCGGCATCCGGGGCTGGTCCTTCGGCGGCTACCTGGCCGCCCTGGCCGTGCTCCGCCGCCCCGACGTCTTCCACGCCGCCGTGGCCGGAGCCCCGGTGACCGACTGGCGCCTGTACGACACCTGTTACACCGAGCGCTACCTGGGCCACCCCGACGAGGGCCACTACGAGACGTCCTCACTGTTCGCCGACGCCGAGAAACTGGAGCGCCCGCTGCTGCTGATCCACGGCCTGGCCGACGACAACGTGGTGGCCGCGCACACCCTCCGCCTGTCGTCCGCCTTCCTGGCCGCGGGCCGCCCGCACAGCGTGCTGCCGCTGTCGGGCGTCACCCACATGACCCCCCAGGAGGTCGTCGCGGAGAACCTCCTCCTGCTCCAGGTCGAGTTCCTGAAGAAGGCTCTGGCGTAACCGGGGGCCTCCTGCCACCCCACCGGGCCGGGAGCCGCTCCGCCGGGAGCCTTCGCGGACGGTCGGCACCCGACGGCCCAGGGGGCACGACGGCGCCCCCGTCCGCGGGCACGAGCTCACCGAGGAAGGTCAGCCCCTGCCCGTGGACGGGGTGGCGGGGCAGGCGGTGTCCTCGGCGGGCAGGACGCCGTCGACCAGGCAACGGTTGACGGCGTTGTCGACGCGGGCGTTCCGGGGAGCGGAAAGTCCCGCGTGGACAGGGTGGCGGAAGGCTCCGCGCGGGGTGACCGGACGGAAGCCGGTCAGGGCCCGGTGCGCGGCCCGCCGGCCGGAGAGAGCCGTCGCGGGCCCCGCCTCACTTCGACGTGCCGTGCCAGCTACTCCACAGCGCGGCGTACGGCCCTCCCGCGGCGACGAGCTCCTCATGGGAGCCGAGCTCCCCGATCCGGCCGTCCTCGACCACCGCGACGCGGTCCGCGTCGTGCGCCGTGTACAGGCGATGGGCGATGGCGATCACCGTGCGCCCCTGCAGGACGGCCGCCAGCGAACGCTCCAGGCGGCGGGCGGCCCGAGGGTCGATCAGCGAGGTCGCCTCGTCCAGGACCAGGGTGTGCGGGTCGGCCAGCACCAGCCGGGCCAGCGCGAGCTGCTGCGCCTGCGCGGCGGAGACGCTCTGGCCGCCCGAGCCGACGGCCGTGTCGAGCCCCTCGGGCAGGGCCTCGACCCATTCCCAGGCGTCCACGGCCTCAAGCGCGGCACGGACCCGGGTGTCGTCCGCGTCCGGCCGGGCGATCAGCACGTTGTCGCGCAGCGTGCCGCGGAAGACGTGATGCTCCTGGGTCACCAGGGCGACGTGGCCGCGCAGGTCGTCCAGCGGCAGCTCGACCAGCGGGGCGCCGCCGACGGTGACGGTGCCGGTGCGTGGGCCGTGGATGCCCGCCAGCAGGCGCCCGAGCGTGGACTTGCCCGCCCCGGACGGGCCGACCACGGCCAGCCGCTCCCCCGGCCGGACCACCAGGTCGATGCCGTGCAGCACGTCGCGGCCGTCGCGGTAGGCGTAGCGGACGTCGGCGGCCTCCAACTCCTCGCCGTCCGGGGTGGCGGAACCGACCCCGCGGTCGTCGGGCACCTCGGCGACGCCCAGCAGGCGGGCCATCGAGGCACCGCCCACCTGGAGCTCGTCGATCCACATCAGCAGCCGGTCGAGCGGGTCGATGAGCTGCTGGACGTAGAGGGTGGCCGTGGTGACCTGGTCCAGCTCGACCCAGCCCCGGATGTAGAAGACGCCGCCGATGACCAGCGTCGCCACGATGGGGACCACGTAGCCGAGCTCGACCGACGGGAACCAGACCGTGCGCAGCCCCAGCGTGTAGCGCTCGGCCGCCCACGACCGGGCGATGTCGCCGTCCGTGCGGCGATGCCGGCGCTCCTGGATGCCCAGGGCCTCCACGGCGCGGGCGCCGTCGACGGTCTCGGCCAGGCCGTCGGTCATGTCCGCGTACGCGGCGCTCTCGCGCAGGTAGCCGTCTCTGGCCCGCTTGAGGTACCACCGGGTGGAGATCCACAGGATCGGCACGGCCAGGAGCGAGGGCAGCATGAGCAGCGGGCCCACCACCAGCAGCGCGCCGACACTGATGGCGCAGGTGACCAGGGCGATCAGGGTCTCGGGCACGGCGTGCCGCACGGTGCGCGAGAGCGCGTCGACGTCACGCGAGGTGCGGGTGATCAGGTCGCCGGACCCGGCGCGCTCGACCGTGGACAGGGGCAGCGCGAGCACCCGCTCGACGAACTCCTCGCGCAGCTCGGCGAGGACCTTCTCACCGAGCCGGGAGGAAGCGTAGACGGCGTACCGGACCAGCACCGCCTGGGCCGCCAGGAACCCGCCGATGGCCAGCGCCACGACGGTGACGTCGATGCCGGTTCCTTCCTGGACTCCCTGGACGAGCTCGCCCAGCAGCCACGGCGCCGCCAGGCCCGCGACGGCGGCCAACCCGTGGAGGCCCAGCGCGACGGCCAGTTCGCGGGGGTACTTCAGGGTGAGCCTGCGCGCGTACGCGCGGACCTGCGCCCGATCGGCGACCGGAAGAATCTGCCTGCTCATGCGATCAGCTCGCTCCGCTCGCAGTTCGCATTCGCGAACGCCCTGTGCCCACCAACTCGCTCGCTCCGCTCGCTCATGCGATCAGCTCGCTCCGCTCGCAGTTCGCATTCGCGAACGCCCTGTGCCCATCGACTCGCTCGCTCAACTGTCTTCCCCCCGGGTGACGACGGCGGCGTACGCGGGGTGGGTGGCCAGCAGCTCACGGTGGACGCCCTGGGCGCGCACCAGACCCCCCTCGACGTAGACCACGTGGTCGGTGCGGTCGAGCACCAGCGGGCTGGTCGTGCAGACCAGTGTGGTCCTGCCCGCGCGGGCCTTGGCGAGCCGGTCGGCGATGCGCGCCTCGCTGTGGGCGTCGACGGCGCTGGTGGGCTCGATGAGGATGAGCACCTCGGGATCGAGAACCAGCGCCCTGGCCAGCCGGAGCCGCTGCCGCTGGCCGCCGGAGAACTCCCGGCCCGCCTCGGCGACGTGGCCGTCGAGACCGCCGGGCAGGGCCTCGACGATGTCTTCGGCGCACGCGGCGTGCAGGGCCGCGGCGATCTCCTCCTCGCAGGCCTGGCCGGTGACGTCGAGCTCGTCCCTGAGCACCCCGGCGAACAGCTTGGCGTCGTTGTCGGCGACGAGGATCCGGCGGCGGACCTCGGGGAGCGGCAGGGTGTCGAGCGGCACGTCGCCGAAGTCGACGTCGCCGTCGGTGTAGCGGCCGAGCCGGTCGGCGATCGCGACGGCCTCCTCTGGCGTGGCGGTGACGACGGCGGTGAACACGCCGGGCCGGACCGCCACCCCGGAGGCCACGTCGCGCAGCAGGCCGCCCGGCGAGGCCGCCGTGCCGCCCTCGACGTCGGGCCGCAACGACAGGATCCGCACCACCCGGCGGGCGGCGACGTGCCCCTTGGTCAGCTTGTCGGCGGTCTCGGTGAGCGCCCGCAACGGCGCGATCAGGAAGGTGGCGTAGCCGTAGAAGGCGACGAGCTGGCCGGCGGTGATCTGGCCGCGCATCGCGAAGGTCGCACCGAGCCAGGTCACCCCGGCGATCAGCAGCCCCGGCAGGAGGATCTGCGCGCCCTCCAGGGTCGACTCGACGGAGGCGACGCGCACGCCCGCCCGCCGCACCCGCTGGGACTCCTCCCGGTAACGGGCGGCGAAGACCTCCTCACCGCCGACGCCGCGCAGCACCCGCAGCCCGGCGACGATGTCGGCGCCCCGGGTGGACAGCTCCCCCTGCAGGTCGCGGTGGGCGTGCTGGCGCCGGTGCAGCGGCCGGAGCAGGGGGGCGACGGCGAGTGCCATGACGGGCACGCCGACCAGCACCGCCAGGCCGAGCGGGAGTGAGGTGCCGATCAGGATGACGGTCACCGTGACGATGGCGACGACCGCGCCGATGCCGCGGATCAGGACGTCCACCGCGTTGCCGATGTGGGCGATGTCGGAGTTGCCGACGCTGACGACCTCTCCGGTGGACACGCGCCTGGGCAGGGTCGCGCCGAGCCGGGTCGCCTGCCTGGCGGTGACCTGGACGGTCCGGTAGGCGGCGGCCAGCCAGTTGTAGACCGCGATCCGGTGGCGCAGGATGCCCGTGACGGCCTGCACGACGCCCAGGGCGAACGCCGCACCGCCCCAGGTGAGCAGGCTCGGCAGGTCCTTGGCCGTGATGGCGTCGATGCCCTTGCCGAGAACGGCCGGGACGAGTGCCATGGCCAGCCACCAGACGGTGGCGTAGACGATGCCGAGGAGCAGCGGGCCGGCCTGGTTGCGAGCCACCCAGCGCAGGTAGCTCATCGGGCTGCGGGCATCGGGAACGCCGGGATCGGCGGTGGGTAAGGAGCGCATGACTCTGCAAGGTTCACAAACTCTGACCGGCCCCGGCAAACCATTTTCCGGGGTGGCACCGCCCGGCCGCACGCCGGCCGCCGGAGTCTCACAGCGCGACGGCGCACGGCCCCCGAGAGGATGTCAATCAATGTTGACACGCGTATCGCGTCAACCTAAATTGACATACATGAGTGATACGGCACAGCTGGCCTCCGACGCCGGCAGCCGCGATCCGGCCGTCGGCCTGCGGGCCGTGCGGGCGCTGCGGATGCTGGTCGACCGCCTGGAGGCCCTTCAGGTGGAGAACGCACGCGAGCAGGGCTGGTCCTGGCAGGAGATCGCCTACTGCCTGGAGGTCTCCCGGCAGGCGGTGCACAAGAAGTACGCGGGGGGCCGAGGTCTCCTGAGAAGGGAGAGATAGAGATGTTCGAACGGTTCACTCAGGACGCCCGCCAGGCGGTCAAACTCGCCCAGGAGAACGCCCGGCGGCTGAACCACCACTTCATCGGGAGCGAGCACGTCCTGCTGGGCCTGCTCGACCAGCCCGAGACCGTCTCGGCGCGGCTGCTGAACCAGCACGGCCTGGACCACGAGCGTGCCTACCGGACCGTCTTCGGCATGATCCCGCCCCGCCAGGGTGACCGGCTCGACGCCGACGCGCTGGAGGCGATCGGCATCGACCTGTCGGTCATCCGGGAGCGGGTCGAGGCCGCCTTCGGCCCCGGCGCCCTGGACCGGCCGACACAGCGGACCCGGGGCCGCGTGATCAGCGGCCGGCACATCCCCTTCACCCCTCCGGCGAAGAAGGCACTGGAACTGTCCCTGCGCGAGGCCCTCGCCCTGAAGCACAAGCACATCGCCGACGGCCACATCCTCCTGGGCATCCTGCGCGCCGGCCCCGGGCCCGCCCACCGCGTCCTCTCCCAGGTGGACGTCGATCTGGAGACCCTGCGTCAGGAGGTCGTCGCCCGGCTCGGCTGAATCACATCGATCTTCCCGGACGCGCGTCCGCCGGCTGCCCGCCACCCCCGCCTCCGCGTGGTCCGGCACCGCGCTCCGCCGGGCCGCGCTCCGCGCGCACCGCCGGCACGCCGCGGGCCGTACCTCCCCACGAAGGTACGGCCCGCGGTGACTCATGCCGGAGACGGGACCACTCCCCGTCCGGAAGATCGCGTACGCCCCAGGTGTCCTACTTGGCGGCCTTGAGGTAGTCGCGGTTCATCCGAGCGATGGTGTCCAGCGGGATGCCCTTGGGACAGACCGCGGTGCACTCGCCGGTGTTGGTGCAGCCGCCGAAGCCCTCGGCGTCCATCTGCTCCACCATGGCCCTGGCGCGTGAGCCGCGTTCCGGCTGGCCCTGCGGCAGCAGGCTCAGGTGGGTGATCTTGGCCGCGGTGAACAGGGAGGCCGAGCCGTTCGGGCAGGCGGCGACGCAGGCGCCGCAGCCGATGCAGGTGGCCGCGTCGAAGGCCGCGTCCGCGTCGTCCTTCCTGACGGGGATGCTGTGCGCGTCGGGGGCCGATCCGGCCGGGACGGAGATGAAGCCGCCCGCCTGGATGATCCGGTCGAACGCCGAGCGGTCCACGACCAGGTCCTTGACCACCGGGAAGGGCGCGGCGCGCCACGGCTCGATGGTGATGACCGCGTTGTCCTCGAAGTGCCGCATGTGGAGCTGGCAGGTGGTGGTGGCCACCTGCTCGCCGTGCGCGACACCGTTGATGACCATGCCGCACATGCCGCAGATGCCCTCGCGGCAGTCGTGGTCGAAGGCGATCGGGTCGTCGCCCTCCAGGATCAGCCGCTCGTTGAGGACGTCGAGCATCTCCAGGAAGGACATGTCGGGAGACACGTCCTCGACCCGGTAGGTGACCATCCGCCCCTTGTCGTCGGGGCCGTTCTGCCGCCAGACCTTGAGGGTGAGGTTCAGGCCCATGGTTCGCTTACCACTTCCTCGTTCGCCGTCCGTGAGCCCACCGGGCGCGCCTGCGGCACGGCGTGCCGTGCCGCCCCGCCCATCGCGTGGGGTGCGCTCACTTGTAGCTCCGCTGGCTCATCTTGACGTATTCGTAGTTCAGGTCTTCCTTGTGCAGGATCGGGCCCTGCTCGCTGTACTCCCAGGCCGCGACGTACGCGAAGTTCTCGTCGTCGCGCAGGGCCTCGCCGTCGGCGTCCTGCGACTCGGCGCGGAAGTGGCCGCCGCACGACTCGGTGCGGTGCAGTGCGTCGATGCACATCAGCTCGGCCAGGTCGAAGAAGTCGGCCACCCGCCCGGCCCGCTCCAGCGCCTGGTTGAGCTCCTCGGCCTTCCCGGACACCTTCACCCTCTTCCAGAACTCCTCGCGGAGCTCGGGGATCCGCTCCAGGGCCTTGCGCAGCGACTCGTCGGTGCGCTCCATGCCGCAGTAGTCCCACATGATCCGGCCGAGCTCGCGGTGGAAGGAGTCGGCGGTGCGGTCGCCCTCGTTGGACAGCAGCCTCTCGATCTTGGTGCGGACCGCGGCCTCGGCCTCGGCCGCGGCCTCCTCGTCGACCTCCCCGTAGGGACCGTTCGCGAGGTAGTCGCCGATCGTGGTCGGGAGCACGAAGTAGCCGTCCGCCAGGCCCTGCATCAGCGCGGACGCGCCGAGGCGGTTGGCGCCGTGGTCGGAGAAGTTGGCCTCACCGATCACGAACAGGCCCGGAATGGTGGACTGCAGGTCGTAGTCGACCCACAGGCCGCCCATCGTGTAGTGCACGGCGGGGTAGATGCGCATCGGCTGGGTGTAGGGGTCCTCACCGGTGATGCGCTCGTACATCTCGAACAGGTTGCCGTACTTCTTCTCCACCGCCTCACGTCCCAGGCGGCGGATCGCGTCGGCGAAGTCGAGGTAGACGCCCAGGCCGCCGGGGCCGACGCCGCGGCCCTCGTCGCAGACGTTCTTGGCGGCGCGGGAGGCGATGTCACGCGGGACCAGGTTGCCGAACGACGGGTAGATGCGCTCCAGGTAGTAGTCGCGCTCGTCCTCGGGGATGTCCGAGGCGGGACGGGTGTCACCGGCCTTGAGCGGGACCCACACGCGGCCGTCGTTGCGCAGCGACTCCGACATCAGGGTCAGCTTCGACTGGTAGTCGCCGCTGACGGGGATGCAGGTGGGGTGGATCTGGGTGTAGCAGGGGTTGGCGAACATCGCGCCGCGCCGGTGCGCCCGCCAGATCGCCGTGGTGTTGCAGCCCTTGGCGTTGGTCGACAGGAAGAACACGTTGCCGTACCCGCCGGTGGCCAGCACGACCGCGTCCGCCGTGTGCCGCTCGATCTCGCCGGTGACCATGTCGCGGACGATGACGCCGCGCGCCCGGCCGTCGGAGACGATCAGGTCGAGCATCTCGTGGCGGGTGTTCATCTTCACGGTGCCCGCCGCGATCTGCCGTTCCAGCGCCTGGTAGGCGCCGAGCAGGAGCTGCTGGCCCGTCTGGCCGCGGGCGTAGAAGGTCCGGGAGACCTGCGCGCCGCCGAAGGAGCGGGTGTCGAGCAGGCCGCCGTACTCGCGGGCGAACGGCACGCCCTGGGCCACGGCCTGGTCGATGATGTTCACGCTGACCTGGGCGAGCCGGTAGACGTTCGACTCGCGGGCGCGGAAGTCACCGCCCTTGACCGTGTCGTAGAACAGCCGGTAGATCGAGTCGCCGTCGCCGCGGTAGTTCTTGGCCGCGTTGATGCCGCCCTGGGCCGCGATGGAGTGCGCCCGGCGGGGCGAGTCCTGGTAGCAGAACGACGTGACGTTGTAGCCCAGCTCGCCGAGGGTCGCCGCGGCGGAGCCGCCCGCCAGGCCGGTGCCCACGACGATGACGTGAAGCTTGCGCTTGTTGGCCGGGTTGACCAGCTTGGCGCTGAACTTACGCTTCTCCCAGCGGTCCTCGATCGGGCCGTCCGGCGCCTTGGTGTCGCGGATCGGCTCGCCTTCGGTGTACATCGTGGTCATTGTTCGCTCACCGTTCCTCGTTCGCCGCGCGCAGGACCTGCTTCACCGCACCGGACCCGCTCACTTGATCACTCCGGCCATGACCGCGACGGGGACCGTGAGGAACCCGAGGACCAGCAGCGCGGACAGACCGGCGGCCACGACCTTGAGCGGGCGGTAGCTGCGCCCGCTCGCCAGGCCCAGCGTCTGGAACGCGCTCCACAGACCGTGCCGCAGGTGCAGGCCGACCATGATGACCGCCACGACGTAGAAGAGGGTGACCCACCAGCGGGAGGGGGCGAAGCCCTCGACCAGCCGGTCGTACGGCGTGCTGTCGAAACCGGCCGGGTTGACCGTGCCGAGCGTCAGGTCGAGCAGGTGGTAGATCACGAACAGCAGGATGATCACGCCGCCGTAGCGCATGGTGTGGACGGCGTACCCGCCGGCCTGGGCCTTGCGCTTGGCCGCGTACTTCACCGGGCGGGCCTTGCTCGCCCGGCGGGCCAGGGAGATCGCCGACCACATGTGGAGCGCGATCGACACGACCAGCACGACCTCCACGATCGTCAGCGCGACCCGGTACGTCAGGAGCGGCTCGCCCATCGTGCGCAGGAAGGACGCGTACTCGTTGAAGGACGCGGCGCCGAGGAACGCCTTGAGGTTCCCGACCATGTGCCCGATGAGGAAGAGGACCATGACGGCGCCGGTGACGGCCATCACGGCCTTCTTACCGTTGGAGGAGCCCAGGAACCCGCCGGACCTCCTGGGCGCAGGCTTCGCGGGGGTGTCCGCGGAGGTCTTAATCGGCGCGGTGGCGGAGCCGCGCTCAATCGTGGCAGTCACAAAGGTGACGCTAGGTAAGTGGATTTACCCCCGTCCAAGTCATCACGGATGTGGTTTCCATAGCCTGCGGCTATCGTCTCTGCGTCCACGCGGCTTGCGGCGCGGCGGCCGGGCGGGCAGTGCGAGCAATCTCACATCCTCTCCCGGCGCGGGGGCCGCCCCGAATCCGGCCCCGAAGGGTCCGTACGCTAGGGAAACGTGCAGCTTCAGCAACTGGCCTATTTCGTGGCGGTCGCCGAGGCTCGGCACTTCACCCAGGCCGCCGAGCGGATGCGTGTCGCACAGCCGTCGCTGAGCAAGCAGATCAAGGCGCTGGAGGTCGAGCTCGGCGCGCCGCTGTTCAGCCGTGCCCGGGGGAACGTCACGCTGACCCCCGCGGGTGAGGCGCTGCTCCCGCTGGCCCGCCGGATGCTGGCCGACGCCGAGACCGCGCGCAGCGAGGTCGGCGAACTGGCCGGGCTGCGCCGGGGCCGGGTCCGGCTGGGCGCCACGCCCTCGCTGTGCGCCGGGCTGCTGGCCGACGCGCTCGCCAGGTTCCACGACGCCTACCCGGGCATCGAGCTGTTCGTCGAGGAGGGCGGCTCCCGCGACCTGGTCCGCACCCTCGCCCGCGGCCAGCTCGACCTGGCACTGATCATCATGCCGCTGCACAGCGACGACCCCGCCCTGGTCACCGAGGAGATCCTGCGCGAGAACCTGGTCGTCGTCTCCCCGTCCACCGCCTACGTCCGCAAGTCGTATGTGCGGATCGACGAGCTGCGCGGGCATCCGATGGTCATGTTCCGGCGCGGATACGACCTTCGGGAGGCCACGCTCACGGCGTGCCGTCAGGCGGGGTTCGAGCCCCGGTTCGCGGTGGAGGGCGGCGAGATGGACGCCGTGCTGCGTTTCGTGGAGGCCGGGCTGGGGGTCGCCCTGGTCCCCTCGATGGTGCTGGACGGACGTCCCGGGCTGACCGGGACGCCGCTGGCGCCGCCGGGCCTGCGCCGCACGATCGCCATCGCGCACCGCAAGGACGTCGAGCCCACCCGCGCCGCCCAGGCGTTCCGGGCGACACTGCTGTTCTTCCTCGCCGAGGCCGCCCACGACGGCAGCCTGCCCGAGGGGCTGGAGCTGATCGGACCGGAGAGCCGACCGGCCGCGGCCGACGGGCCGTGAAGGGGCCGGAGCGGGAGCGCCCACGCCCCGGGAGTTTGCCGGTCGCCGTCCCGGGCATGTGCCACCCGGTCGCAGTACGCCATACGTCAAGCGGGCGCCACACGGATCGAGGCGACTGATCATCACCGTGTAAGTCCTGGTGCCCCACTATTCTGCATACCGATAAACAGGTGCCCCCGACCCCACGAAGAGGCGTCAGTGACCGCCCCCGCCAATGAAACGCTCACGCTCCTTCTGATCGAGGATGACGCGGGCGACGCCTTCCTCGTGGAAGAGCTGCTCAGCGAGGCGGAGAACCCCCCGAAGATCATCTGGGTGCGGAGCCTCGCCGAGAGCCGGGAACGGCTGACCGAAGACGTACGCTGCGTGCTCGTCGACCTCTCGCTGCCCGACGCGACCGGCCTGGAAGCACTGGAGCAGGTCCTGTCCATGGCGCCGCACGCCGCCGTGCTCGTGCTGACCGGGCTGAACGACACCCACGTCGGGGTGGAGGCCGTCGCCGCGGGCGCGCAGGACTTCCTCGTCAAGCAGGACGTGGAGGCCCGGCTGCTGGCGCGGGCGATCCGCTACGCGATCGAACGCAAGCGCGCCGACCTGGCCCAGCGCAAGCTGGTCGAGGCGGAGCTGCTCACCAAGGAGAACTCCCGCCTGGAGCGCGGGCTGCTGCCGGTCCCGCTGCTGACGCCGGGGGTGCTGGAGCACCACGCCCGCTACCTGCCGGGGCGCCGGCGCGCGCTGCTCGCCGGCGACTTCTGGGACACCGTGCAGAGCCCCGACGGCGCCGTGCACGTGGTGGTCGGCGACGTGTGCGGGCACGGCCCCGACGAGGCGGCGCTGGGGGTGTCGCTCCGGATCGCCTGGCGGACCCTGGTCCTGGCCGGGCACAGCGGCAACGACCTGCTCGGCACCCTCGACACGGTGCTCCGTCTGGAACGCAAGTCCGCGGAGATCTTCACCACCCTGTGCATCGCCACGATCGACCCCGCCTTCACCCACGCGCGGATGCACGTGGTCGGCCATCCGCCGCCGCTGCTGATCCGCGACGGCGAACTCGGCGTCGTGCCCGGCACTCCCTCCGGCCCCCCGCTGGGGATCTTCAAGGGCGTGGAGTGGTCGGAGATCGAGGTGCCGCTCGGCGACGACTGGTCGCTGCTGCTCTACACCGACGGCCTCATCGAGGCCACCGTGGGCGGCGGGCCCGACCTGCTCGGCACCGAGGGCCTGCTCAGGCTCATCCAGGAGCAGGGCGGGATCGACCTGGACCGCCTCATCGAGCGGGTCATCGAGCTGAACCGCGACGCGCTCAGCGACGACCTGGCGACCGTGCTCATCTCCCGTGATTCCCGTGGCTCCCGGGACGAACGACGATGACCCGTCGTCCCGATCCGGTTTCCGGCCTGCGGCCGTTGCCCGAACCCGCGCCCGCCACCGGCTTCGGAAAGCTTCCGGTGGGCCGCTGGTTCACGATCGCGGGAGCGGGCATCGCGCTCGTCTTCGTGATCGCGACGGTCGTCACGGTCTCCCTGATCGAGCAGACGCGCGACGCCCGCGAGACCGTGCTGGACGTCATCGACCCCGCCGCGCTCCGCACCCTGGAGATCTCCAACGCGCTCTCCTCGCAGGAGAGCGCGGTGCGGACGTACGGCAGGACCAACGAGGAGGTCTCCCTCCGGGGCTACCGCGAGGCGGTGGCCACCGAGGCGGTCGCGCTGCGGGCGCTCACCGACCTGGTCCCCCGGATGCCGGAGAGCGAGACGGTCGCCGCCGAGGTGGCACGGCTGAAGGCCGCCGGGGAGGCCTGGCGGCGCGACTACGCCGAGAAGCTCATCGCCTCCGTGCCGACCCTGAAGACCGAGGCCGCCGCGCGGAACGCCCCCGCCAACGCCGCGCTGTTCACCGAGATCCGCCGGTCGCTCACCGTCCTGCAGGACCACCTCAACGAACTGCACGCGATGGGCAGCGCGCGGCTCGAAAGCGGCTGGCAGGCCCTCTACCTCGCGCTCATCGGGGTGGCCTCGGTACTGCTCCTGGCGGGGATCGCCTCGCTGGTCATCGTCCGCTACGCGGTGCTCCGCCCGCTGGCCGAGCTCAACGACCAGGTCCGCGCGGTCGCCCAGGGCGACTTCGACCACAGGCTCAAGGTCGAGCGCCCTGCCGAGCTGGCCGAGCTCTCCGGACACGTCGACGCCATGCGCCGTCGCATCATCGCCGAATGGCGCCGGGTCGTGGCGGCACAGCGCAAGCTGGAGGACCAGGCGACCGAGCTGCGGCGCTCCAACAGCGAGCTGGAGCAGTTCGCCTACGTCGCCAGCCACGACCTGCAGGAGCCGCTGCGCAAGGTGGCCAGCTTCACCCAGATGCTGGAGCAGCGCTACGGCGACCAGCTCGACGAGCGCGCCAGGCAGTACATCGCCTTCTCCGTCGACGGCGCCAAGCGCATGCAGCTGCTGATCAACGACCTGCTCGACTTCTCCCGGGTCGGCAGGCTGGGCGGCGAGCGCACCAGGATCGACGCCGCCGTCCCCCTCCGGGCCGCGCTGAACAACCTCGAAGCGCAGATCGAGGACGCCGGAGCGACGGTGACCTTCGACGAGATGCCCGAGGTGTACGGCAACCGGGCGCAGCTCACCCAGCTCTTCCAGAACCTCGTCAGCAACGCGGTCAAGTTCCACGGCGAGGAACCCCCGAGGGTGCACATCGGGGTACGCCGCGACGGGGAGATGTGGGAGTTCTCCTGCACCGACAACGGCATCGGCATCGAGAGCAAGTACACTGACCGCATCTTCCTGATCTTCCAGCGCCTGCACGGACGCGACGTCTACGCCGGCACCGGCATCGGCCTGGCGCTCTGCAAGAAGATCGTCGAGTACCACGGCGGCCGGATCTGGGTCGACACCGAGGCGACCGACGGACCCGGCACGACGTTCCGCTGGACCCTTCCCTCAGGAGACATGGATGAATGACCTGCGCTGGATCGACGTCCTGCTGGTCGAGGACGACCCGGGCGACGTCCTGCTGACGCGGGAGGCGTTCGAGCTCAACAAGGTCCGCAACAAGCTGCACGTGGTCAACGACGGCGAGCAGGCCATGGCCTTCCTCCGCAAGGAGGGCGATTACGCCGGCGTGCCCCGGCCGGACCTGATCCTGCTCGACCTCAACCTGCCCCGCAAGGACGGGCGGGAGGTGCTCCAGGACATCAAGGCCGACGACAGCCTCCGCAGGATCCCGGTGGTGGTGCTGACCACCTCGGAGTCGGAAGAGGACATCCTGCGCAGCTACAACCTGCACGCCAACGCGTACGTCTCCAAGCCGGTCGACTTCGACCAGTTCATCAACGTGGTCCGGCGGATCGACGACTTCTTCGTGACCGTGGTCAAGCTGCCCAGCTCCGACCCCGACTACTGACCGGCCCTCCGGCCGCGCGGCCCGCGGCCCCTTCTCACCTGGTGAGACGCCGCGGGCTCGTTACCCTCCCCTGACCAACGTGACGGGAATCACACCTGGCCAGCGAAAATGTGAGTGACCCTTCTCACACAAGCCCCGGGCTCCGGCGTAACGTACTCCCCACCAACATGCGCGCGCACGTGTGAGCCGGCGCGACCATGGCCCGCGCGCGCGGCACAACTGAAAACGACCCGGACCCCCTGGCGAGCAGGGTCCGTGGGAGGTGGAGAGGTCTCGATGACCCAGACAGCGGCCGAGAGCCCGGCCAGAAGGCAGCGTGCGCAGATCAAAGAGCGCACTTTGCGTACCGACCAGTGGTGGCGCTATCCACTGGTGACGTTCATCATTTTCATGGCGTTCCTCGTCTACGCCACGTGGGCGATCTTCGATAACAGCTTCTTCGTTTCTCCGTACCACGCGCCCTTCGCGTCCCCCTGCCTCGCCGAGGCGAGCTGCCCGGAGGAGGCGAGGCTGTTCGGCTTCGCGCCGTTCGGCGACTGGTACACCCTGCCCCCGGGCCTGCTGATCCTCGGCCTGCCCGCGGGCTTCCGCTTCACCTGCTACTACTACCGCAAGGCCTACTACCGCGGGTTCTGGCTGTCGCCTCCGGCGTGCGCGGTGAACGAGCCGCACAAGAAGTACACCGGTGAGTCGCGGTTCCCGCTCATCCTGCAGAACATCCACCGCTACTTCTTCTACGCGGCGATCGTCATCGGCCTCGTCCTGGCCTACGACGCGGTCAAGGCCCTCATCGCGAAGCCCGCCGGGCTCGGCACGTGGATCCTGATCGTCAACGCGATCCTCATCAACCTGTACACGCTGTCGTGCCACTCGTGCCGCCACATCACGGCCGGACGCCTGAACCACTTCTCCAAGCACCCGGTCCGCTACCGGGCGTGGGGCTTCGTCTCCAAGCTCAACGCCAAACACCAGGAACTCGCCCTGGTCTCGATGTTCTCCGTCATGGGCGCCGACCTCTACGTCCGCCTGGTGGCCAAGGGCATCATCGCCTTCTCGTTCGCGTAAGGATCACCCGTGGAAATCGAGCGTCACGAATACGACGTCGTCGTCATCGGCGCCGGCGGTGCAGGGCTGCGGGCCGCCATCGAGGCCCGCCAGCAGGGCAAGCGGACCGCGATCGTCTGCAAGTCGCTGTTCGGCAAGGCGCACACGGTCATGGCCGAGGGCGGCGCGGCCGCGGCCATGGGCAACGTCAACCCCAGCGACAACTGGATGGTGCACTTCCGCGACACCATGCGCGGCGGCAAGTTCCTCAACAACTGGAGGATGGCCGAACTGCACGCCAAGGAGGCCCCGGACCGGGTCTGGGAGCTGGAGGCGTGGGGCGCGCTGTTCGACCGCACCAAGGACGGCAAGATCAGCCAGCGCAACTTCGGCGGGCACGAGTACCCGCGGCTGGCCCACGTCGGCGACCGCACCGGCCTGGAGCTGATCCGCACCCTCCAGCAGCGCGTGGTCGCGCTCCAGCAGGAGGACGAGAAGCTGCACGGCGACCCCGAGGCCTTCATCAAGGTCTTCCAGGAGTGCACGATCACCCGCCTGCTGAAGGACGGCGACGCGATCTCCGGGGCCTTCGGCTACTGGCGGGAGAACGGCCGGCTCATCGTCTTCGACGCCCCGGCGGTCGTGCTGGCCACCGGCGGCATCGGCAAGTCGTACGTGGTCACGTCCAACTCGTGGGAGTACACCGGCGACGGCCACGCCCTGGCCCTGCTGGCCGGGGCGAAGCTGATCAACATGGAGTTCATCCAGTTCCACCCCACCGGGATGGTCTGGCCCCCCTCGGTCCGCGGCATCCTCGTCACCGAATCCGTCCGCGGCGACGGCGGGGTGCTGAAGAACTCCGAGGGCAAGCGCTTCATGTTCGACTACATCCCCGAGGTCTTCAAGGACAAGTACGCCACCACCGAGGAGGAGGCCGACCGCTGGTACACCGACCAGGCCAACAACCGGCGCCCTCCCGAGCTGCTCCCCCGTGACGAGGTCGCACGGGCCATCAACTCCGAGGTGAAGGCCGGTCGCGGATCGCCGCAGGGCGGTGTGTACCTGGACGTCTCCACCCGGCTCCCGGCCGCCGAGATCATCCGGCGGCTCCCGTCGATGCACCACCAGTTCAAGGAGCTGGCCGACGTCGACATCACCAAGGAGCCCATGCAGGTCGGCCCGACCTGCCACTACATCATGGGCGGCGTCGAGGTCGACGCCGACACCGGTGCGGCGGACGTGCCCGGCCTGTTCGCGGCCGGCGAGGTCTCCGGCGGCATGCACGGCTCCAACCGGCTGGGCGGCAACTCGCTGTCCGACCTGCTGGTGTTCGGCCGCCGCGCGGGCGCCGGGGCGGCGTCGTACGTGGACGGGCTGGCCTCCCGCCCGAAGATCTCCGAGGAGTCCGTGACCGAGGCCCGCGCCGAGGCGCTGGCCCCGCTGGAGCGCTCCGGCGAGAACCCCTACGACGTCCACCACGAGCTGCAGCGGACGATGAACGAGCTGGTCGGCATCATCCGCAAGGCGGAGGAGGTCACCGACGCGCTGGAGGCGGTGGAGAAGCTCAAGGAGCGCGCCCGGGGCGTCGGCGCGGCCGGCACCCGCATCTACAACCCCGGCTGGCACCTCGCCCTCGACCTGCGCAACATGCTCCTGGTCTCCGAGTGCGTGGCCAAGGCGGCGCTGCTCCGCCAGGAGAGCCGCGGCGGCCACACCCGCGACGACTTCCCCTCCATGTCGGCCGAGTGGCGGGCCAAAATCCTGGTCTGCGCCCTCACGCCGGACGGCTCCGGCGTTACGGTCGAGGAGAAGGCTCAGCCGCCCATGCGCGACGACCTGATCACTCTGTTCGACCGCGATGAGCTGAAGAAGTACATCACCGACGAAGAGCTGGCCGCCTTCGACGCGCTGGCCAAGGAGCAGCCATGAGTCACAAGGCGAGTTACAAGGCGAAGTTCCGCGTGTGGCGGGGCGAGGGCGGCGAGGGCAAGCTTGAGGACTTCACCGTCGAGGTGAACGAGGGCGAGGTCGTCCTCGACATCATCCACAGGCTCCAGGCCACCCAGGCCCCCGACCTCGCCGTCCGCTGGAACTGCAAGGCCGGCAAGTGTGGTTCCTGCTCCATGGAGATCAACGGCAAGCCCAGGCTCGGGTGCATGACCCGCATGTCCACGTTCACCGAGGACGAGACGATCACCGTGACGCCGATGCGGACGTTCCCGGTGATCAAGGACCTGGTCACGGACGTGTCGTTCAACTACCAGAAGGCACGGGAGATCCCGTCCTTCACTCCCCCGGCCGACGTCAAGCCGGGCGAGTTCCGCATGCAGCAGATCGACGTCGAGCGGTCCCAGGAGTTCCGCAAGTGCATCGAGTGCTTCATGTGCAACAACGTCTGCCACGTGATCCGCGACCACGAGGAGAACAAGACCAACTTCGCCGGTCCGCGCTTCCTCATGCGGATCGCCGAACTGGACATGCACCCGTACGACGTCGCCGACCGCAAGGAGACGGCGCAGGAGGAGCACGGCCTCGGCTACTGCAACATCACCAAGTGCTGCACCGAGGTCTGCCCCGAGCACATCAAGATCACTGACAACGCGCTGATCCCGATGAAGGAGCGCGTCGTCGACCGCAAGTACGACCCGCTGGTCTGGTTGGGCAACAAGATCTTCAGGCGTTCCGGCGCGAAGAGCTGACACCCACCGCACGGCAGCGCCGCCCACGCACCCCCCGGGCGGCGCTGCCGTGTTTCCCGGGTCTCTCACGCCCGGGAGCCCTCCCGGGGACGCCCCTTCAGCCAGGAACGCCGGAGCGCCCTTCACCGGGAAACACGCCCCGGGACTCCCCCGGGAACACCGGAGCGTCCTTCACCGGACGCCGCACCAGCCGGGAGTCCTGCTCCGAGAGCGCCGGAGAACCGGAGCGCCATCCCTCCGGCCGGGGACGCAGAACGCCCCTCTTCCGGCGTCACACCGCCGGAGAGGTCGTCGCGCGGGACCACCACGCGCCGCGACGTGGCACCGCCTCTCGTCGCCGGGGCCCGGTCACGTGGAACGGCGGAAGAGGCCCCGCTTCTTCTTGCCCGTCTCCTGACCGGGGAGCGGGTAGACGGCCGTCTGAGCCGGCTCGCCGGGAGGCGGCGGGCCGGCGGGCGATCCCTGCCCGGGTCCGCCGTGCATCCCCGGCACCGGGCCGTGCATCCCCGGCACTGGCCCGCCCGGACCCGGCTCCGGACCGAACGGGCGGAAGCCCTCACCTGGACCACCTTGGCCGGGCTCCTGGGGGAACGGCGCCCCCGGGAACTCCGCCGTTCCCTGCGCGGGGCGTCCCCCGGCCGGCTCCGGCCCGAACGGGTGGAACTCCCCGCCCGGACCCTGCCGTGGCCCGTCCGGACCACCCTGCTCAGGACCGAGCGGCGGCTGCGGCCCCAGCGGGGGGAAGCCCTCCTGCGGACCGATCCGGCCCTCCTCGCCCTGCGGCCGGTCTCCACCCGAGGAGTCCTCCGGACGCTCGGGACCCGACGACTGGACCCCCTCACCCGGGCGCTCCTGCCACGGCCCCTGGGGCAGAGGCCCCTCATGCGGCACCGGACCGGGCGGCGGAACGCCGGGACCGTGGAACGCGGCCGGGGGGACGTCCTGGCCGGGCTGACCCACCGGGCCGTACGGGGCCTGCCCGTACGCACCGGGCTGCTGCTCCTGCCCCGGCGGGGGCACGAACGCCGTCGTGTGCTCGTACGGGTACTGGGCCGTCGTGTGCTCGTACGGGTGCTGGAACTGCTCCGGGGGGTAGCCCTCGGGGTAGACCGGTGCGTACATCTGCATGGGCACCAGGCTGATGATCGGCGCGTAGGCCGTGCCGGTCTGGTAGCCGAAGCCGGGCCCGTAGCCGGGAACCGCGGGGTATCCCCCCGGGTCCATCGGGTCGGCGCGGTAGCCCCCGGGCCGGGGACCGGCCCGGCGGACGGCGGCGGCGTGCGCCAGGCGACGGAGCCTGCCCTCGAAGATCAGCACGGCGAACAGCACCAGCAGCACCAGGATCAACGCCGGAATGCCGAGCTGGCGGCTGAGCGTGGCCCCGTCGAACTCGGAACCCGCGTTGCGCAGTTCCAGCGCCGAGGTGGAACTGTTGTTCTGGGGCGTGGGGATGACGTTGGGCGACGGCTCGGCGCTCGGGATGGGCTGGCTCGTATCGGCGCTGGGGAACTGGACGTCGGGCTCCTCCGACTGCGTCGCGGTCGGGGCCGCCGACGGAACGACCGGGGGCGCGGCCGTCTCCTGCGGAGGCGCGGACGTCTCCTGCGGGGGCGGAGCGGGGGCCGTGGTCGTGGTCGTGGGAGTCTGCGTCTTCGGCGGGACGGTCACCGTGGTCGTCACGGTCTCCTGCGGCACGGCGGTCGCCGTGGGATCCACGGTCTGCGTGACGGTGACGACCGGTGTGGGCTCTTCCGTCGGGCAGGGCCCCGCCGGGTCGACGTCACACCCGGGGATCTCCGAGGGCTGGGCGACGACGACCCTGACGGTCGCGTCCGCCCTCGAAGGACCGGTGAGCGGCGCCACCGCCAGCAGCACCACACCGCTCAGACCCAGGGACATGGCAACTGCGGAGACAGCTGCCGCACGCCGTGCACGCGCCACCGGTGCCCTCCGCGAGATCCAACACAAACACGTCAAGGAAATTCTAGTCGGGCAAAAATAACAGTAAATCGCGTTTTACAAAACGGTTCGCGAACGCTGCCCCCGCCGGGTTCTGCCCTGCAGCCAGAGAAGACCCAGCATCGCTCCTACCCCGCCCGCCACGGCCGGGAAGCCCTGTACTCCTGTCAGCACCGGCCTTGACTCGGCGACCGGCTCGGTGTCTCTCCCGGGTCCGCCGACGACCCGGGGAAGCGGCGCGCCCGGCGCTTCCGGCTCCTGCGCCGCGGCGTACGGCTGCGGCATGACCGGCGTGGGCGCCGCCTGCGGCAACCGCACCTCCGAGCCGCCCCACAGGCCGGTCCCCTGCCCCGCCCCGGAGGCCACCGGGGGCACCTGGCCCGGTGCCTGCACCCCTGTCTGCATTCCCGGCTGCACCCCTGTCTGCATCCCCGGCTGCACCCCTGTCTGCATCCCCGGCTGCACCCCTGTCTGCATCCCCGGCT